>JAKAKY010000258.1 GCA_021824365.1 Bacteroidota bacterium
TCCAGTCGGGGTCTTTATAGGCATTGTTTTTAGTAAAGGCGGTGATGCCCGAAAAAAAAGAAACTGATGCCGCACTGCCGGCGGAGTATTTTAAAAATTTTCTGCGTTCTATGCTCATGGTTGCTATGTTGAATAGTTTGAAATAGGTATGATAGTAATGAACTAAACACTACACATCCACTACTAAAACATGAAGTTACTATTTGTATTGGTTACAATGAATGGGTTTATGATATGCGGTTTGTTGTACGCTGTTTTAGGAATGACAATTAATGTGCTATGTTTTCTTTCTCTCCATAAAATTTCTGTATCACATACCAGGCCTTTTTTCGATAGCCTTTATCCGATAATAATCCTTTTCTGTTCCAGCCCTGCTGATATAGCGGTTGTAAACGCCCCGGCGAACGGAAGTCGGCCAACACCCAGGGTGTGGTGCCACATAAAAATGGAATTTTTTTGAACATGGCTACCTGATCTTTGTACAATTGCTCCTGATATTCTTCACTCCAACTGCTGGCGGTATCTTTTGAACCATGATGTCCGTACAGTGCTTCGCCGCCAAATTCAGACATAATGAGTGGTTTATGGAATGGATTTTTCCAAACCATTGCATCAGGTGGTCCGGGCCATGGGGTATACCAGCCAATGTATTCATTCACGCCCACCACATCTAATACTTTGCTGAGGCTGTCATCAATGGTAATGGTATTGTTTTTGTAGGCCACATGATTGAATGCTGAAGTAATGAGCCGGGTGGGATCTAATGCCCTTGCGTGTGCCGCCATAGCGGTTAAGGTAGTGTCTCTGCTTTCGGAGGGTGTGGTTTCATTCGATAAACTCCAGAGTATAATAGCACTGCGGTTTTTATCGCGTTCAATCATTTCATCCAACAACCGGTTGGCTTTGGCTAATATAACAGGATTACTAAATTGTATGCCCTGCCAAAGCGGAATTTCTTCCCATAATAATATGCCCATTTTATCGGCCATGCGTACCATGTGTTCATTATGCGGATAATGGGTTAACCTTACAAAATTGCAACCTAATTGTTTTGCCCAACCCAATAGCATGGTGGCGTCGGTGGTTGAATAAGCCCTGCCTGCCCGTTGGGGTATTTGCTCATGAATATTAATACCCCGTAAAAAAATGGGTTTACCATTTAATACAATTTCGGTGCCTTTTACGGCAATGGTTCTAAACCCAATGGCCTCTGTAACGGTATCAGTAGCAGTGGTAATTTGAACCTGATACAACCGTGGATGCTCCGGGCTCCATAATGCAGGATAGGCTGTAAAATCAATATCGGCTCTGCCGGTAGCATTGGTTTGGGTAGTGTATTGTACCTTTAATTCCGGTATATGTATGGTTACTTTATGCAGGCCATTGTTTCCGGCAAGTTGTATCCAGCCGGCAATATGAGAGGTGTCATTTTTTTTCAATTGAATAAAATAATCCTGAATATAATTAGTGGGGGTGGTTACCAAATCTACATCACGGGTAATGCCACCATAATTCCACCAATCGTAGTTTAATGCAGGAATACCATCTACTCTGCGCCAATTGTTGACGCGAACAATTACCTCGTTAGTGCCGGCTTTCAATAAATGGGTTACTTCAAATTGAAAGGGTGTAAATCCCCCTTCATGGCTGCCGGCTTTTATGCCATTGCAATATACATCTGCTATATAATTGGCGCCACCAAAACAAAGAAAACTACGTTGGCCGTGCGCAGGTTGGTATTGAAAGGTTTTTTTATACCATACTGTTCCTTCATAGTACAATAAGTCATTGCGTTGCGAATTCCAGTCGCCGGGCACTTGTAAACCAATCGCATTATCAAAGGCATATTCGTAAAAATCATGCACTCCGGTAGCATGTTGATCTTTCCAAATGGGTTTCCAATTGCTTTCTCCTACATTAAATGGGTCTACAATCACTGCCCAACTTCCGTTTAAACTTAGGGTATTTCTTCCGGCCACATTCGCCACTAACCATTGTGCCTGAACAAATAAGCCTAATGCCATACAAATGAATAAAAGGGTTATTTTTTTGAGCAAAATGTTTCGAAAAAAGAATGACATAATACTGATTTGTAAGGTTAAAAAAATGGTGTATTCAATTGTTTTCGTTGAATTATCGGCTCATACAGTATTGCAGGAGTAAGCGGTAATTATGCCGTGAATATCCCATTAAATGCTACCCATCAGATAAATTAATAGTAAAACGCTGACTAAAAAAATACCGATGGTTAATATACTCACTAAGCCAGATGGGTTGTTTGTACTGCGCATCTATCAGCGTTTTTTTATTTACTGATAACACATATACAACAACAATAATACAAATGTGCTAACTGCTACCAGTACAATTCCAATCATAACTGAATAACTACCCGTGGGTGCAGGGGTTAATTTGTCTAAAATTAGTGAAATTTGTTTTACAAACAGGCTAAATTTTACTACTACACAACCAAAAGCCATGATGCCAATACTGGTGCGTATCCACGATAGAAGCGTTCTTTCATTGGTTATCTGGTCGGCAGTGTCGGAGGTTGATACGGTTGTTGTATATGTTTTTATATTCAAAAAGTGAGGTTCTGTATATGTTTGAATAAAAATTAAATGGATAACCATGCTGGACCCATTCAATTTTTTTAGTTGGTATCACTAAAAATACAAGTTTCAGGTTACAACATCTATTGTTTGTTTCAGCACAAAATTGATATCGGGCTTGTTGGATGACATATAAAACAACTTTGATTGAATAGGATTTAAAAACTGCCATTTCCCAAACTTTATAAAATAGTTCATGGCAGGAGAGTCTGCTCCAAATTGGGTTTCAACTATTTATCTGTATGAAAAAAAATCTTCAAATACTATGATTGGCCATTTATCATTCATGCTAATAAAATTAGACTTATCAGCGGCATACTAATGGTTCATGAGCGGCTTCTCTTCCTATTCTTCCTTTATAAATATCCTTTTTTTTGTGGCAGGGCATGGTACCATCTGAACGCTATTTTTTATAAACAAACACCATTTCAACCTTAATTTTTCATCCATCTTGCCTTGCCTGCAATTTTAAATAGCCAAGTGCAATCCTGTAATTTCTTTTTTTGGTGTCAATGCTTATTTTTATTATATCGTTGCTATTTTCTTTCTAATGCTATTTAATCCAATATAATTATGACCAATTTCCTAAAAATAGGGCAAGCACTTCCATTTTATAAAAACCATTTATTATTTTCTTACAGTTGTATAGCCAATTTTCATACCGGCATCAGCAAAATATGCCTTCCTTTAGTGGCAATTTTCAGACGTGGCTTCTATTA
>JAKAKY010000259.1 GCA_021824365.1 Bacteroidota bacterium
TTCCACCACGCCAACAATTTCATTGATGTTTTTATGTAATATATCTACATCGTCAATTAAACCAAAATCGGCATCAACGATATAATTGTGGTTATCTGTTACCAATACATTCCCTTCTTTTGTTAAGCGAACACTGGCCTTTGCACCCAATTGCTGAATTTTGCGGATAGTAGACTCATAGCCAAATGGCACTACTTCAATAGGTATTTTAAATTTTCCTAATTTATCAACTACTTTTTGTTCATCTACTATTATGATATAAAAATCAGTTGCCGCTGCTACAATTTTTTCGCGAAGCAATGCCGCGCCGCCTCCTTTGATTAATTGGCGGGTACAGGTGGTTTCATCGGCTCCGTCAATGGTTATATCAATGGTTGATATGTCGGCAAAACGCGTCATGGGTATACCCAATGAACGGGCTAAATCATCACTTTGTTGTGAGGTGGCAATGCATTGAATATCCAAACCCTGCTTTACTTTTTCACCTAAAAACTGAATCGCCCAATAAGCAGTGCTACCGGTACCCAAACCCACCGTCATTCCACTTTTTACATAGGTGATGGCTTTTTCTGCCGCTTTTTGTTTTAATTGTATTGCATCCATTGCACAAATATCTATTTTCTTTCCAAAACTGCAGCAACAACCCCGTAAAATGTAAATTATGATGAAGTGTGTTGGAAGATGCGTGCATTGTATCAATTGTTATCTGTTCCATCAATAACCACTAAATTTAGGCTTTTATAAATGCTTTGAATTCGTTTAGAATGAAAATTAAAAATATTTCAATTTATCAATATTCCATTCCCATGGTGCCTTTTACGATTGCCACCGGTACTATGAATTTTGCACAGAATATTTTAATTCAGATTTATACTGATGAGGGCATTATTGGTTGGGGCGAATGTTCGGCATTTCCAATGATTGTGGGTGAAACACAAAATACCTGTTATACACTGGCTAAAGATTTTGCATACATTTGGAAAGAAAAAGATCCTTTGCTGATTGAGGTAAGAATGCATGAACTGCATCAATACATTGCAGGAAACTACACCATTAAAAGTGCCTTTGATATGGCATTGTACGATATTGCTGCGCAATACCAAAATGTTCCGCTTTATGCCTTTTTGGGTGGTAACAATAAAATAATTGAAAGTGATTTAACCATTGGCATTGATACACCCGTAGCAATGGCAGCCAGTGCATCTGCCTTTGCAAAAAAGAGAGTACATTGTATTAAGGTTAAATTAGGAAAGTCAATTCTTGATGACATAGAGCGAATTAAACAAATACGCAATACCATTGGCTATGATATTAGGATAAGGATTGATGCCAATCAGGGATGGAACCCGACTGATGCATTTGCAATATTGCAAGCACTTGCACCCTACCAAATAGAATTTTGTGAGCAGCCCATGGCTAAATACAATGATGATTTGTTGCCTAAACTATGTACTGATTCACCCATTCCGATTATGGCAGATGAAAGTGTATTCACCCACCATGATGCAGCAAGGATTATCAGAACACAATCCTGTCATGCTATCAACATCAAATTTTCTAAAAGCGGAGGTATTTTAGAAGCAATAGCCATCAATAAACTGGCAGCGGAATATGGTATTCCCTGTATGATGGGCGGAATGTTAGAAAGCAGGTTAGCTTTAACCGCTATGGTACATTTTGCAGTAGCCAATAACAATATTCAATATTTTGATTTAGATACTTGCCTGATTGGACATTTAGAAGATCCGGTTTTGGATGGTGCCCATTATAAAAACGGGTTACAACTTACAGCGCCTGATTTGCCGGGTATTGGTGCCAGGGTAGATGAAACCTATCTAAAAACATTAAAAAACATTACTATTTAATATCAGTTGTTTATTACAACCGCCTATTGCATTATCTTCGCAACCAAAAAACCAACCATGCAAGGCAGACCGGCTATCAACAGTTTTACTATAATGAACGAATTGGTATTACCCAACGATACCAATAGTTTTGGCAATTTAATGGGTGGCCGTTTAATGTATTGGATGGATATTGCAGCGGCACTATCAGCTATGAAGCATAGCAATACACCTTGTATGACGGCCAGTGTAGACAATATTAGTTTTAAAAACCCCATTAAATTAGGTAATATAGTACATATTGAGGCTAAGGTTACCAGGGCTTTCCATACATCAATGGAAATATACTTGAAGGTATGGGGTGAAGACAGTTTGCACCAGTACCAATATGAAAGCAATGAAGCCTATTTTACTTTTGTTGCGTTAGACCCAAATGGCAAACCCAGGCCCGTTCCTGTTTTAATTCCGGAAACAGAAGAAGAAATTAAATTATTTGATGGCGCATTGAGAAGAAGACAGTTAAGATTAATACTGGCCGGTAAAATGAAACCCGATGATGCTAATGAATTAAAAGCATTATTTAGCAAATAGCACTATATTATTGTATTGCGATGGTGTGCACCCTTTAACATATATGATTTGCTTTGTTCAATTGCATCCATTACCTGTTCTAAAATAATGTCTACATCCGCATCATAATCAATATGCAAAGGAGGTTTAAATTTTACCGACAATTGTACACCCCTTTTTTAAAACTGTAATCCTTTTTTGGTAAAGGCACACCAAAAACCATTAATAACAACAGGTATTACTATTGGGCGAGCATTTTAAATAATATGAACAGTACCTTTTCGGCCCGGCGTAAAAGGTTTGGTAGTACCCTGCGGAAATATGATGACCCAATTGTTTTTTAGTGCCTGCTGAATTTTTCGGATATCAGAAAGATCTAAGCCCTTTCTAACCTCGGTTGATTCATGCCGCCAGCTACGATTTAACCGTTAGTGCACCGGCCAAAATAAACAACTGCTAATCCAACTGCTACGCATGGTTTCTTCTGCTGCTACAAAATACACATGTGTAAAAGAATTGAGTAAATAATAAGGTATACCTCCTAAATGGTTAGGTTTACGCCACTTTACAGCACAAAGTATATGTATAAAAACAATTATATCAGCAAAATAAGTTTGGTGATTGCTCACAAATAAAACATTGCGCTTAGGCAATACCGCTACATGTTTGGTGCCTTCTATTTTCAAATGATTAAAAATAGAAATACCGGATAAGTTACTGTACCTACCATTGCATAAATAACGCTTCTTATTGATTGAGTATGTTTTAGTTTTCCGGTTAAGGGCAGGTGCATTTAACATTAAAACTGCACAATATTAAAGATTGTTGTTAAATATTTTTTGTTTGGCTATTTTGAAAACGCATATATATGTGAAGTGTTATCATTTGCTGCAATGA
>JAKAKY010000056.1 GCA_021824365.1 Bacteroidota bacterium
ATAATACACTAATGGAAAGTAATAGTACCGTCGTTTTTCTCATGGGTAATTGTTTTGGTGGATATCAATAAAAAAATTGTAGTAATAAAAGTACCATTTTATACAAACAAATCTTTGAACAAAATAGCACCGGGTACAACGGCATATTGGTCTAAATTAGTAATTCCTTCTGCTGCCAACACCGCCTCATCTATAAAGGTATTGCCGGTACATTCAGTTGATTTTTTTTGAAGGATGATGGAAGCAGCATCGGCTAATATTTGTGTCGTTCTACTTTGATTTGCCAATGTAGCACCGCCCAATAAATTACGCACAGCCGCCGTATCAATGGTGGTTCTGGGCCATAAAGCATTAGAGGCAATACCATCTGCCTTAAACTCATGCGCCCAGGCAATAGCCATCATGCTCATATTGTACTTGGTGAGTGTGTAAGCAATATGTGGTGCTAACCATTTGGGTTGCAGGTTAAGGGGTGGCGATAGCGTTAAAATATGCGGATTGGATGCTTTTTTCAAAAAAGGAACACAGGCCTGTGTAACCAAAAAAGTACCCCTTACATTAATGCTATGCATTAAATCGAAACGTTTGGGCTCGGTTAAAAGGGTATCGGTTAATTGTATGGCAGAGGCATTATTGATTAAGATATCAATGCCCCCAAAAGTAGTAACTGCCTTTTGTACTGCTGCCTGAATTTGGTCTTCAAACCGAATATCTGTTTGCACTGCTAAAGCTTTGGCCCCCAATGCTTCTACTTCATTTGCAGCAGAAAAAATAGTGCCGCCTAATTTGGGGTTTTCTTCCGTGCTTTTAGCAGTAATCACAATATTGGCGCCGTGTTTAGCCAGCTCTAACGCGATAGCCTTGCCGATACCCCTGCTGGCACCGGTAATAAAAGCGGTTTTATTTTGAAATAGCATATCCTGTTTATTTAATGAAACAAGATAGGATAATTACAGGAAGAAGAAAGTAGGTAGGGTAATAATTTTATGGGGGCAGTTTTGTTAGCCTAATGCTTTACCAATCCATAAATCGCCCAATAGCAGATTCGGCTTCTTTACAGGCCTGGTCCAATTCCCTGTTTACAATTTCTATATTAAAGTGGTGTTTAAATGAAATTTCATAACTGGCTTTGTTCATACGGGTGGTTATGCTTTCCGGTGTTTCGGTTCCGCGGCTTTCTAATCTTTTTTTTAATTCTTCTAAACTGGGGGCTTCAATAAAAATAGATAAGGTATTGTTGGGATATTGTTGTTGTACATGAATGGCGCCCTTTACATCAATATCTAAAACCGGCACTTTGCCTTCCTGCCATATTCTTTCTAATTCTGCATGCAGGGTACCATAATATTTGCCTTCATATACCATTTCCCATTCTGCAAATGCATTGGCTTTTATTTTTTCCTGAAAATCGTGGGTAGAAATGAAATAATAATCTTTTCCATTTTGCTCATTACTACGGGGAGAGCGGGTAGTGGCGGAAATAGAAAAAGCCAATTGCGGATATTTGGATAATAAATAGCGGGTAATGGATGTTTTACCTGCGCCGGAAGGTGCCGTAATAATAATTAGTTTTTTTGCCGATGATTCCATTTGCAAATAAAAGAAAAAAAATGATGTAGGAATATGCTGCTTTAAGATATACTGCTTTCCTGGCAATTAAAAGCATCCGCAATAAATCCTTACATCATTTCAGACAATGGCTTTTATGCCTGCTCTTACCGAAATATTGGATTGCGCACAAATGGCATCTCTGTGTAAAATAATTTGCTCATGATTGGTATCAACCGTCAATTCAATCCAGCCGGTATCTGGTTTTGTGTTGACCACCTTCTGGTGGCATTTACCATGATTTGTAATTTTTTGACTGTTTAGTAGTTTACTGAAATTGGTTACATCCATTCCCATATAAAATGCCAGGTATTTGTGCGATACAATATTTGATAACCGGACATTTCGTTGCATAAGCTCCTGGAATTTTTTCTCGTTACTATAACTCTGTAGTTTTATTTGCCGGTACATGGCTCCTTGTAAAGCTGATGCAGTTACACTCGTTAAAAATTGTTGTATAGAGGGATATTGCTGAATTAGTTGCTGTAAGCGTTCATAATGAATACGTAAAAAATGGCTGGCGGTAAGCGTTTCAAAAAAATACATTGATGGCTTTTGCAATAAGAAACTATCAGCAATACCACAAAAAGAATAGGGATAACTAAATATTAATGTGGCTTCTTTACCTTCTTCAGTTACAGAAAAAATTCTTTGCAATCTTTCGGGTACAAAATACAAATACCTTTTTATTTCTCCTGATGCCGTTAATAACGGTTTTACGACGCACACTGATGGACTGAAATGCCCCGGCAAGTGCATGTAAGGCTGCTTCCTGAACAATTTTATGTTTCGAGATATATAATAATAACGCTTGCATACAGGGTTTACTATCTTTGCTAAGAATTAATTTTGCAGATACAAAATTGATTGGATTATAAAAACAGGCAACAGCAAAAAAGGCAAATGGTAAATTTATTCGTAACAATAATTACATATATGTATTATTAATGTTATTAATAATTGCTCATGCTTTTGAATGAAGAAAGCAGGCAACAACTGTATCATTTTCGAACAGTTGTAACAGGTATACCAAAAAATTTAGAAGGAAGTTGGAACTGTGTAGGAAAAGGGTGCTAACATACTTACGCATTCATAAAGCAACAGTACTTATAATATGCAACGTACTAATTAATGTGGTTCATTATTCCGAATAGCCAATGCATGCAATACGGCAGGAAACAAAGCATCCATGTACTCGGTAGCGCCGCTTGTTGAGCCGGGCAAGGTTAATACCAACGTGTTTTGTATAAATCCCGCAACACTTCTGGATAACATAGCAAACGGCATACGCTCCTGTCCATATCGCCGTGCCTGCTCCATAACACCGGGCAATTCCACCTCCAATAATGGCCTTATTACATCGGACGTTACATCGCGGGGTGAAACACCTGTTCCGCCTACAAAAAGGAGTAACGGTAAGGCATCAACGATATGCCGTTGTTGCTGTTCGCGAATAGCATTGGGTTCGTCGGGTATCACCGTATAATTTACAGTTTGTATTTGAAAGGATTTGAGTTTTTCAATTACAGCTAATCCGGCTTTATCGGTGGCTTTTTGTTGATAAATACTATCTGAGCAAATAATAACAGCAGCCTGTAATTGGGTTGTATGGTTCGCCTTTGGGTCTGTTTTTCCGCCCGATTTAGATAATAATTTTATTTGTTGAATTTCAATATGCTGGTCGATAGGTTTTAGCATATCATATATGGTTAATGCCGCAATTGCTGCACCATGCATGGCTTCTACTTCTACCCCGGTTTTATAAATGGTGTGTACTTCTACCTGAATAACAATAGATAATTCCTGTATGGTAAATGTAACAGCAGAAAATTCAACAGGTAAAGGGTGACAGTCCGGAATAACGGCATCGGTTTTTTTTATGGCAAACAATGCAGCAACTCTTGCAAATGAAAACACATCTCCTTTGGGTACACGTTTTTCCTGCATTGCGGCAATGGTTTCCGGCAAAGAAACCTGAACGGTTGCAACGGCAATGGCTTTACGTAAACTATTTGATTTGTGGGTAATGTTTACCATATTAATGATTTTCTTTCCAAACAGTATTTTGATTGACTAATATTTCTTTTCCCCAAACTGGCAATTGAAATTTAATAGCTTCCACTAATTCGGTACAAGCCGCTATGGCTGCTTTGCGATGAACGGCAGATACAAAAACAAACAAACTGATTTCACCCGCCGGAACAATACCCAAACTATGATACACGTGCATACAGGTTAATTCATATTTTTCAAAAAGCGCTTCACGTATCATATGCATTTGTTCCAATGCCATATCTTTATAAGTGGTGTATTCAATGGCTTGTACAACGCCTTCTGTTTTTTCATCGGCACGTACCTGACCTAAAAAAATACTATGTGCACCAATATTTTTTTTTGTAGCATGTTGTGCAATACTCTCTGCAATTTCTTGTGGCGTAATTGAGCCATCTACAAATATATCTTTGATTGTATTTGCTTTCATGTTTTATACTTTGAAATAAGCGGCCAAACCGCCACTTAAACTAAATATTGTCTGATGGGTGAGTTGCTGTAATTGCTTTGCAGCATATTGGCTCCTCAAACCATGCTGACAAATTACACAAATATTTTTTTGATCCGGTATTTCAATTGGAATGGATGAGAGTTGAGATAACGGAATGCGTACATCTGCAAAATCAACAACAGGTTCTTCATGGCATTCTCTTACATCAATAATAAAAAGCTGATGGCTTAGTTGAAGTTGTTTAAACTCGTCAATACTTATCTCTCGAATATGGGTATTCGGACTGCAAATCCATTGATAATCGGTGTTTTCAAATGTTGCTTTGTCTATCTCTTTAACTGAAAAATTTTTCGATAATTCAATTTCATAACATTGGGCATTCAATACCTGATAAGTAAGTAATATGCCGTCTAATAATCTTCCTAGACCTGTAATGAGTTTCATGGCTTCTGCGGCCTGCACGGTTCCAATAATGCCGGGCAATACGCCCAACACCCCCGCTTCTTCACAGGAAAGGATAGCACCAGAATTAGGCGGATCCGGAAATACATCCCGATACTGAATATTTCTGCCGTTTTTGGAATGATTGAATACAGCTACCTGACCTTCGTACTGCGTAACTGCACCATAAATGAGTGGAGTACTCATTAAAGCACAGGCATCGTTCAATAAATATTTGGAAGGAAAATTATCAGTAGCATCAATTACCATATCATATTCGCTAATAATTTTCAATGCATTTTTTTGGTCAATGTGAAAAGGGTACACCGTTATTTGTACATTGGAGTTGAGTGCCCGCATTTTAGTTGCAGCAATAGTGGTTTTATTTTGACCAACTTCGCCGGTATAAAACAGTGGCTGACGATGCAGGTTATGCAATTGTATTACATCACCATCAGCAATACCAATAGTTCCAATACCCGCCCCGGTTAAATATTGTAATGCCGGGCAACCCAAGGCGCCCATGCCCACAATCAGTACTTTGGCTTGTTCCAGTTTTTGTTGCGCTGCATGCCCAAAGCCGGGTAACATCATTTGCCTGCTGTATCGTTCCTGTTCTGCCATGATTATCCTCCTGAAAATGGTGGCATCAATGCTACCGTATCGTCTTCTTTTAAAGGTGTGTTCTCCTGTATCATTTTACCATTAACTGCTATAAAATATTTTACGGATTGTAAGGCAGGATATTTTTTGCATAACAGTGCTTGCAGCGTTTGGGTATTTGTTGTACCGCTTAATGCCTCCTGCGCTTTTTGCGTAATATCTACCAGGTTACCAAAAAACAATATGTTCATTTTACATGTATTATAATGTATTATACAAACAACAATTTCATAGATGCCATGATTAAAACAACCGCCAGCATATATTTCATGCCCCTTTCATTTAGTTTTTTTGAACCGGTATAGGCACCCAGCCAACCACCTGCCAAAACAATAATGACAATATTGATAATCTGTGTACTCAGCGGAAAGCCCGTTTTAATTTGTCCCATCATACCCGAAACCGAATTTAAAAATATAAAGATAGCACAGATGGCGGCAGTTTGTTTTTGGGTTGACCACCGCATCAGTAATAAAACAGGCGCTAATAATATGCCCCCACCCATACCAATCATACCGGATACCAACCCTATTAAAGCACCAATTAGAAATAACACATACCATTTGGGGGTTGGCACCAAAGGCTTTTCTGCATTTTGATACAATAAACGTAGAATGGAAATCAGCAATACTGCACCCAACAGTTTTTTATAAATTAAATCAGAAACAGGCATGATACTACCTATAAATGCAAAGGGAATAGAGGCCGCTATTAAAGGCCACAATAATTTTGATTTGAAGTGACCGGCCCGATAGAATGACACAAAAGCAACAAAAGAAACCAGTGTATTGAGTAATAAAGAAGTGGGTTTCATTACTGCCGGACTAAAATTTAACAATGCCATCACCGCCAAATAGCCGCTGGCACCTCCATGGCCAATACTGGAATAAAAAAAAGCTACTAAAAAAAACAATAGGTATAACCAAATTTCATTCATGTAATTAGTTTTCTATATAAATAAATAAATCTTTACTTCTTGTTGTGCGGCAACGGTTGTCCATGCTTCTTCTAATTCAATCCAGCAATTGGCGCTACCCAGTGCACTTAACTGATAAGAAGCCTGTGCCGGTAGTATGGTTACCTCTCCTTTTTCAACATATCCCTTCAAAAACTGAGTTAGCGGAATTGTTTTATTGAACGATGAGGTTAAGCGTGCTGTTACAGTTGTAATAGAACATATACCACACATTTGATCAATGGCTGGTATTACATACTGATACAAACAGGAAAGTACTGCGGCAGGATTACCGGGTAAGCCAAATACCGGTTTATTTTGTCGTGTGCCAAAAAACAAAGGTTTTCCGGGGCGTTGTTTCACTTTATGAAATTGTTCAGTAATACCGGCTTTTTTACAGGCAAAGGGTACAAAATCAAAATCGCCCACACTTACGCCACCGGTTATGATAAGTAGATCATACTGTTCTATCAACGCAGCAATGGTTTTATGGGTATCGGCTAAGTTGTCGTTCACATAGCGTATTACCATTTGTTCTATACCCATTTTTTTTAAGTGTGCCTGAATAGCGAAAGCATTGGAGTTATACACTTTGCCAAATTGCAATGGCTCACCGGGTTGTTGCAATTCGTTGCCGGTAATTACAATGGCCACCGATGGTTTTTGTATAACACCTACTTTGGTAATTCCTGCGCTGGCCAATAAACCAATATGTGCCGGATACAACACGGTACCTGCTGTTATTAAAATACTGCCTTTTTCTAAATCAGAACCTGTTTCCCGAATATGATCACCCGGCTGAATGTTATGGTCTGTTTGTATTTGAATAGTTGTTCCGTTGTTATTTACCCATTCTTTTTGTACCACACAATCTGCCCCATCGGGCACCGGGCTGCCGGTATATACCTGAATAGTCTTTCCTTTTTCTATCGTTAATGTCTTTGTTGTGCCGGCAGGTAAGGCTTCCTGAATGGATAACAATTTTTCGCGTTCTTTAAAATAAATGGCAAATCCATCCATAGAAGATTGACGAAATGCAGGAAACTGAATAGGACTTAGAACGGTTTGTGCAAGCGCATAACCCGTTGCATCTAAAATAGGCCGCTCAGTAATTGTACCTGTTTTAACCAGGCTGTTGATGATTTGTTTAGCTGTAGCAACTGCAATCATAGGTTTATCAATTAGCCGCCAATAGCAATCATGCTTCTGTTATGCAAGCTATTGGCATCTATTAAATTATATTGGGTAGAAAACTGTCCACCCAGGGCTTTGTGTTTGGATACAATATTTTGTTGTATGAATGGTAATACATCCTGTTGATTGCGCAGAGGAGTTAGTAAATCAGTTTCTTCTGCTGCAAACAAACAGTTTTTCATTTTGCCATCTGCTGTTAAACGAATACGATTACAACCTTCACAAAAAGGAGCACTCATGGTGCTAATTACGGCAAAAGTACCTGCAAAGTTTTCTACCCGGTATTGTTTACTGGTATCGTGCACATCACAGTCAATGGGTGTAATGGAATATGTTTTTGAAATGGTTTCCAGCATTTGTGCCCAGGTAACCAATTTATCGCTTTTCCATTGGTTGCCTTCAAAGGGCATGAATTCAATAAACCTTACGTCAATGGGTATATGTTGTGTCCATGCCACAAAATCCAACAGTTCATTATCATTCACCCCTTTTACTACTACCGCATTCACCTTAACTTTAAAGTTATGTTGCAACAGTAAATCAATATTGGCTTTCACCCGTTCATATTCATCGCGACGGGTTAATTGTTGAAATTTTTCTTTTTGCAAGGTATCTAAACTAATATTTACTGATGTAATGCCAGCAGCTTTAAAAACATCCATAAAAGCATGCACCCGAATGCCATTGGTTGTAATAGTTAGTGTTACAGGTAATGCACTCAATAAAGCGATAATTTGAGGCGCATCTTTTCGAACCAAAGGCTCGCCGCCCGTTAATCGTATTTTGGTAACCCCCTGTTGTACAAAAATTTTGGCCAATGCCTCAATTTCATTGGGCTGCATTAATTGCGCCGATGGCATAAATGTATAATCAGCCGCCGGCATGCAATAAAAACAACGCAGGTTGCAATTATCGGTTAATGAAATGCGTAAATAGGTATGTTTACGTTGAAACGAATCAATTAGCATTATTTGTCTGATTTTGGAGGCAGAATTGTTGGTAATCCTCCGGTGTATCAATATCAAATTTACCCATAGGGAAGGATATGGTTGCTACGTCCTCCCGGTATTGCTTCAACAGGCTGCGAGCACCTTTATCGCCCTGCAGTTTAAGCAGTTCTATAAAATAAGCCTGCGAGAACAAAACCGGTGTTCCGGCAATTCCTTCATACGTTGCTGCAATCATTCCTTTTTTGGTTTGTTGTTGTAACTGTAGCATATCTTGTAACAGTTGGGCATTCAAATAAGGCTGATCACTCACCAATAAAAATAATTGACTAACTGGAATGGGTTGTTGTAAAATCCACTGCACCCCTGCCTGAATGGAAGATGCCATACCAGTTGGCCATTTTTCATTATACACTAACTTTACTGCCTGTTGTTCTTTCATTTGTTCCATAATCAGTTGATGATAACAACCTGTTACAATGAGTACCGATTGTGGTTGTATTTGTTGTATTTCGTTTACAATATGTTGCAATATATTCACTGACTGATAAGGCAACAACATTTTTGCTTTTCCCATACGTGTTGCAGCACCGGCGGCCAGTATCATTACACCCGTACTCATATAGCTGCAGCATGAATGGGTAATGCTTTTTCTCGCAAATAATTGGGTGTAGTTTGGTGCATTACCGCCATAATTTCGGCTGTTACAGACAATGCAATTTCCGTTGCTGTTTCTGCACCTAAATCCAACCCCGTTGGTCCATAAATAGCAGTGCGTTGTTGGGAAGTGAATGTTACCCCCTGCATTTCCAAATCATGTAACAATCTGTTTCGTTTATCGGCAGGCCCCAATAAACCTATATATGGCAATGCAAACGACTTCAGTGTTGCCAGCATAGCTACATCATAATTATAATTATGCGTCATTAATACCACAGCCGTCCGCATATCCGGCTTTAATTGAGCAGCCACCTCATCCGGCGTACCTATAAATAAAGCATTGGCTATTGGAAAACGTTGTGGCGAGGCATGGGTTTTCCTTCCATCTGCAATTACCACATCCCATCCTAACAAATCGGCCATTTGTGCCAATGGTATGGCATCATTACCGGCACCAACAATGATTAATTGAATAGAAGGCTGCAATGCCTGCATAAAAAACCGGTGTTCTTCCCCCTGCCATGTTATTATTACATGATCAGACTTTTCGGTTGCCGTAGCCTTGGTGAGCGAATCTGTTAATTGATCTTGAATGATGGATGGCAACGCAGCCAATGAAGTAGTGCCAAAATGCTTACTGCCTTTCAGTGCATTTCCACATATCAGTTGTGAAGGATTTCTACCGGCAACGGCTTTGCGTAGTAAAGCAATAGGTGCATTTTCGTTTGTATCGAAGATAACTAATGGCTCAAACAAAATAGAAACAATACCATTACAACCTAACTGAATACCGAGTTTTGCATCATCTTCATCGGTGGTATCATACACCACTATTTTCTTTTTATTTTGATGGATGGCCAACAAAGCTTTTTTCAACGCATCGCCTTCTAAACAGCCGCCGCTAATGGCTCCGGTTAAAGCGCCGGTTTCATTCACCAACATGCGTGCTCCGGGCCTGCGATAGGAAGATCCCTCCACATGCACCACGGTTGCCAGGGCTGTTTGTTGTTGCAAACGGCAGGCAGCATCGTATGCCGCAATAATGTCTTTTATTTCTTTCATTCCACATTCTGTTCTGCTTATTCTCGCAAGTGGTTTACCTGTTCAGGTGTAACCATTCCTTTTAAACGATTGCCCCAACTGTTTCTGGTATAGTTTAAAATATCGGCTATTTGTTCGCTGGTTAAATAATCCTGTGCCGGCATAATGTTGTTATACGATACCCCATTGACGGTAATGGCACCACTTTGTCCTTTTAATACTATATTGATTAAATCGGCTATTGGCCTTTGCATAAAATCCGATTTACCCAACGGCGGAAATACCCCTTCCTGCCCCTTGCCATCTTCCATGTGGCAATTCTGGCAATATAAGGCATAGGCCTCTTTGCCTCTTGCAATACTTTCTTTCACAGTTTTATCCTGTTGAAAAGAAACCACTAAAACGCCAAGCGTTAATAATACCATGCTACTGATTATCTTTTTCATGTTTTAATAATGCAACGCTTGTTTGGTTAAGCAATATTATTGATGTCGAAAGGTAATTTTCTAATTCGTTTGCCGGTAGCAGCAAAAATAGCATTACACAATGCGGGTGCAAAAGGCGGTAACCCGGGTTCGCCAACACCTTTTATTTTCAGACCACCATTCGCAATGATATGCACTTCAACGGGCGACATTTCATTGATGCGTACAATTGGATTGTTATTATAATTGTTTTGCACCGTTTGGCCATTGTTAAAAGTAATTCCATTTTTGATGGCTGCGCTTAAGGCCATTACGGCCGCTCCCTGCACCTGTGCTTCTACCGTATCAGGATTTACAACGGTTCCCAGATCAATCACTGCGTATGCTTTTTCTATTTGTATGCCATTTCCTTTTTTAGATACTTCTACTACATAACCGGCTAATCCTGCAAAAAACTCCCATTGTGCTACGCCTCTGCCCCATCCTTTGGGTAACGGTGTATCCCATTTAGAAACCTCTTTTAATTTTTGCATCAGGGTTTTCGTATCCGTGTCTTTTGTTAGCATAGCCAGCCTAAATGCCATGGGGTCTCGCTTAACGGCTACGGCCATTTCATCTATAAAACATTCATGTGAAAAAGCCAGGGTAGTGCTGGTAACGGCACGCCAGGCGGCCAAGGGTACAGGCATATAATGAAACACGAATAAATTCTTCATGTTTGGTATCTCGTATTTCTGCTCGCTAATGCCTTCGGTCATAGTACCGTTGGTCTTGGTTTTATCATAATTTTTATTGCCATCTAAAGTTGGCGCAATTACCTTGTGTTGAAAAGCTACCGGTTTGCCACTAGCATCTAATGCCCCTTTAAAAACAGAGAAAGTCATAGGGCGGAATGGCCCCATTTTGGTATCATCTTCTCTTGTCCATAATGATTTAACGGGTTTGCCCATTTTTTTACTGAGTTCAAGGGCTTCTTCCACATAATCAGGATACAATCTTCTGCCAAAACCGCCACCGCTAAACAATACATGAATGGTAATATTTTCTTCCGGAACATTGTATTTTTTGGTGAACTGATCCATGATTCTGCCAGGCACCTGAGTGGATGCCCAGATTTCAATTTTGTTGTTATCATACCAATTGCATATACAGTTCATGGGTTCAATAGCTGAATGTGAAACCACCGGTGTTTCATAAAAAGCTTCCAGCTTCACCGGTGTATCGGCAAAGGCTTTATCAAAATTGCCGGATTGGTGGTCAATTGCTCCATCTTCTTTAGCGGCCTGGCGTAAACTTTCTGCAAAGTCATTCGAATTAAATTTTTCATTCCCATCATAATCCCAGGTTACTTTCAGTACTTTTCTTCCCTGCAAGGCAGCCCAGTAATTTTCTGCCAAAACCGCCACACCTACCGAATGGTGGCCATTAATATCACGTTCGCAGGTTTCAACCCCAATTACGCCTTTTACTTTTTTAGTGGCGCTATCATCGTACTTCACTAATTTTCCGCCAAACACCGGACAGCGCTCAATCGATGCATATACCATTCCCGGCACTTTTACATCAATACCAAAGATGGCTTTGCCAGTTGATTTTAGTGGAACATCGGGACGAGGATAGCGTTTTCCCAAAATTTTAAAATCTTTCGGTTCTTTTAAAGTTGGGTTTTTAGGTACTTCTAATTTAGCGGCAGCAGCAGCTACATCGCCGTAGCCCAATGTTTTGCCCGATGGTTGATGAATAATTTTCGCATTATCAGCATAGCATTCACCTACGGGTACACCCCATTGTTGTGCAGCAGCCATCAATAACATTTCTTTGGCGGCAGCACCTATTTGGCGCATTTGTATATAACTGGTTCTTACTGAAGCACTACCTCCGGCAAACTGACCGTTGCCATATTTTTTCTGTCCGCCGGTTTGCTGAATGGTTACGCCATCTAATGGCACTTCTAACTCCTCGGCAATCAGCGAGGGAACTGATTGAAAAACACCCTGCCCAATTTCGGGACGGGGATTCATCAGGGTAATTTGTCCGGTTGGTTCAATGATGACAAAAGGCGATAAATCATAGCCGGAGCTTGCGCCGGTTAATTCCTGTAGTGCTAGCTGTTTTTCTAAATAAGAATGGGTAATTTTTTCAATCACCGATTCTCCATTGGCTTTGAGTGTAAGGCCAATCATCAGTCCGGTGCCGGTAAACCCTGACAATTTTAGGAATTGGCGGCGATGTATGGTAGAAGTAGATTCAGACATAAGTGGTTATTTTATGGATTAAGCTTTCATGATTTCAGCGGCACGATGAATAGCCGAACGGATGCGGTGGTAAGTACCGCAACGGCAAAGGTTGCCTTGCATGGCCGCATCAATATCGGCATCAGTAGGTTTGGGTTTGTTTTTGAGTAATGCCGTAGCACTCATAATTTGTCCCGACTGGCAATATCCGCATTGTGGTACCTGCAATTCAATCCAGGCTTTTTGTACTGCCTGCCCAATTTTGTTTTCATCTAACCCTTCAATTGTTGTAATATTTTTACCTGCTGCTGCTGCTACCGGAAAGCTGCACGACCTAACGGGGCTGCCATTTACGTGTACCGTACATGCACCACATTGTGCAATACCACAACCAAACTTGGTACCTGTTAAATCCACATAATCTCTAATAGCCCACAACAAGGGCATGTCCGGCGCAACATCCAACGTATATATTTTTTTGTTAACGTTTAAAGTAATCATAATTTACTTTTTTATAGAATGAAATAAGCGTAAATGTTTTTTAGAATAACCCCCGTCAAAGCTATCTGGCTACAGACCTATAAAACCGATAAGCAATAATTCGAGATTTAAATTTACGCAAAACAAAAGCCTGAGCAAAACAATTATGGGGTTGTTTGAATTTTTAACAGAAAAAAATGGATGTGAAAATAATACAGAAATTAACCGAACCGCTGCTATTGTTATAACATTATGTTGCATAAAAACTTACACGCATTTGCCATTTTATCCTTTTTTTCTTGATGATTTCTTAACGATCATTTTTAGTAAAATGCTTACATCTATTGTTATTTGTACCGAAAAGCAAAGGATGCCGTTTTTGCCAATAGAGCAAGGCGTATGGACGACAACATAAAACATTATAATTAATTATATATTTTATTTTCATACAAATAATTTCATTTTTTTAAAAATTTAAAATTTAAAAATTATTTTTTAAAGCTTTTTATTCAATAAAACTATTTTTTTCAAGATTAATTTTTTTGTATTATTTTTTGGACATCATGTCAAATATTGATGTAAATAATTGAAAATGAATACAATATATTAAATTTTTTATTTTTGGCCATCATGAATATACATAAATATTTGTTTGTTTATTATAAAATAAAGTTGCACTTTTACACTGCATCGGGAAAACAAGAGAAAAAAAATTATTAATATTTTTCATATGGCAAGCAATCGTTAGCGGCTGTTCTGTTTCTACAGAATAGCCCTTTTTTTAGGTAGGTTTCAATTTAATTAAAGGTGAATCCTATTTGCAAATTTCCTCCAATCGATGCCGGGGCATTGTTGCCAAAACGTGTAGGAAACGATACCGAAAACCAATAATCCACAGCCTTCGTTTGCAAATACACTTTGTTAAATACAGGCGTAAACCCATATCTGCCCTGGGTTTCAAATGCCAATCGGGGTACAATATTAAAACCATGGTTACAGCGAAATATTAAGCCCGGATCAAAAAGTAAATTATTGGTTTTGCTAAAGGGGGCACTACCCTCGCTTTTATACCATTGTACAGAGGGCGTAATTTCATAACTAATACCAAATCGTTCATTATAGTATACATTCATTCCAACAGGAAATCCAATCGTAGTAAATTTTTGAAACTCTGTTGTCGTTCCATCTTTAGATATTGTTACCCAGGGAATAATAAAACTGAAATACCCTTTTACAATAGGGTGGGTTGGTATAGTAGGTTCGGGGTTGTTAGCAGGTTGACTATATAAACGGGAAAGTGAAGTAATAAAAATGAATAGTAGCAAAATTAAATAGGATAATTTTATTTTCATTCCCAAATTTAAGCAGTCTTCATTAATTCAAATAAACTGTAGAAGACTAATATAGCTAACCCAATTAAACTAAGTTGGGTTTTTATCTATGCTGTATAAAACGTGCAAACTTAAATGATGATTGATGTCTATTTTAGAGCGATTGAATTCCCCCAATTTCTTCATTACGTTTTCTGAGGGATGGTTGTGAATAGAAGTATAAGGAAAGCAG
>JAKAKY010000057.1 GCA_021824365.1 Bacteroidota bacterium
TCACAATTCTGTGAATGCTATCCTTCAAAAGTTTGGTATTAAAATTAATGAGCAGTGCTAACTTTTTATCTGCCAGTTTTAAATAGGTTAATGTTTGAGCAAAATGCACAGCTGCAATATTTTCTACCGACTTTACCTCAATAATTACCTTATTTTCAACCAGTAAATCAATACGGTAACCAATATCCTGCTTTACTTCTTTATAAATCAATGGCATGGGCACCTGGGTTTTCACTTCAAGTCCTAATTCCCTTAAATCATATGCCAAAGTGGCTTCATAAACAGACTCCAATAATCCCGGCCCTAAATGTGTATGCAAATCTATAGCCACACCAATTATCTTATATGATAGTTCGTTTTCATTCATAGACGCATTCAACATAAATTATAACACCATTATTATTTTCGTAAATCTAAATTTACAGTAAGGCTCATTTAATCAATTAAAATAGCAGTATTATCGCCACTTTTGTAGTTGCCGTACTACGGCACGCAGGTCTTTTGGAAACGGAGCTTCTAAAAACAGCAATTTATGCTCCCATTCAAACGATAATCCGGTTGCATGCAGTGCCAACCGCTGTAGCAAAGGTTTTTCTTCTTCTGCCCCCCTGGCTAATTTAAAATTCCGTTTAATGGAAGAAAGCAATAAAGGAGCAGGATTGCCATATAATTCATCGCAAACAATACTATGCCCGATATGCTTCATGTGCAGGCGAATTTGGTGGGTACGGCCGGTATGAATTCTAAATTGCATCCAGGCATATTTTCCAAAAGCGTCCACCAAAGCATAATCAGTAATGGCGGGTTTACCTTTGTTGCCCGTTACCATTAAACCATTTTTCCCGGGATGGGGGAAGATGGGCACATCAATAGTGCCTGAATTAGGTACCGGAATACCATAAACAAGCCCATGATATATTTTATTCACATCCCTTGTTTCAAACATTTGAGAGAGGGTGCGGTGGGTATTTTCATCTTTGGCAAAAACAATCACGCCACTGGTATCCTTATCTAACCGGTGAACGGTATAGATGTTGCCATATTTTTCTTTCAATATATCTTTTAAACTCAGTTCCTTACCCATTCGGTCGGGAATGCTCAATAAACCGGAGGGTTTATGAATGGCAACGAATTGTTTGTTTTCAAAAATTATACTCAATCGCATTATAATTACAATTATATTGAAGCCTTATTTTTATCCTTCGCCAATCCGGATCCGTTCATAAATTTTAAGTTCCTGATTTCTTTTTCATTTAAATAGCGCCAGGTTCCGCGGTCTACATTTTTTTTGGTGAGGCCGGCAAATAATACCCGGTCTAATCCTCGTACATCATAGCCTAAGTGTTCAAACATACGGCGCACAATGCGGTTGCGGCCGCTGTGTATTTCAATACCAATCACTGATTTATCTTTTGCATCGGCATAGGCAGCAGTATCGGCCTTAATAAATCCATCATCTAATTGAAATCCTTCCAGTAAAGCTTCGAGATCTTTTTTAGCCAAAGGCCTATCTAATTTCACCTCATAAATTTTCTTCACCTGAAAAGAGGGATGTGTTAACTTCTGCGCCAATGCCCCATCGTTAGTGAGTAATAAAACACCGGTTGTATTTCTATCTAACCTACCCACCGGGTATACCCTTTGTTTGGCGGCATCCTTCACCAAATCTAATACTGTTTTTCTTCCTTCGGGATCTTTAGCGGTAGTGATATAATCTTTGGGTTTATTCAGCAGTATGTACACTAAGTTCTTTTGCAAAAATATTTTCTTGCCTTTCCATTTTACATCTTCATTGCCCAACACTTTATAACCGGGTTCAAAAATGGTATCGCCATTTACCGTAACCTGTCCGGCTTTAATTAATTCAGCAGCTTCTCTTCTTCCACAAATACCTGCATGCGCCAAAAATTTATTCAATGGCATAGGCGCAAGAGGATCGGCAGCTACTGTAGTAACGGGTGCTATTGCTTTTTGCTTAGCTGGTGCGGGAGATGATTTTGAAGAATGACGCAACTCTTTTTTAGCGTTTCGTGCGGTTTTATCAAAATTTTTTGATCGGGATGGCGGGGCAGGTGCTGCAGGTGCAATACCATGTTTTTTCTCCCATTGTTTTTTCCGGAAAGCTTCACCTTCTGCACGGGAAGCCGCTTTGGCTTTTCTTTTTTCCTGGCGAATGGCCTCTTTTTTCTTAGCACCTTTTGGGCTGCCATCCATAAACTTTTCAAATGCTTTTACCATAACTTTCCATTTACTGTTTTACAACAGGCTGCATAAAAGTACGTAAAATAATGTAGTGATGGACATTTTAGGCATAATGCCTGCATTCACTGCATTATTAAAAACGCTTTTTATAATGTTTCTTAATATGCTTATGCCAGGCATGGCGGTGTTTGCTTTTGCCTTTAAAATGATAAGGTTGCGCCATTGCACCAAAACTTAACAGTAAGGCAACGGAAAGTACACTCCAAATTTTTTTCATGTGCGCATGTTTTGATTTTTATTGTATTACCACGGAGCTTAAATTGCAGCGTTCATTATTATGCTTATATTTTAGCTTATGGAATACAAATAGCATATAGGTTTGTTGGAGCATGAAAATAACGAAAATAGCAGTTCAAAGTGTATGAACTGCTATTCTTAACGATTTAATAAGGGCTAACGGAAAATGTTATTTGTCTTTATTGGCCAATTGTCCGCATGCGGCATCTATATCTTTACCCCTGCTTCTGCGCAAACGGGCATTTACCCTGTTTTTTTCTAAATGTTGCATAAACCGCTCCATGCCCTCTTCATCAGGTTTCCGGAAGGTAAAAGCATCAATGGGGTTGTATTCAATAATATTCACCAAATCGGCGGGTACCTGGCGGTATAATTTAATCAGGTCTTCTGCATCTTTTTGTGAGTCATTAAAGTTTTTAAATAAAATATATTCAAAAGTGATTTCATTTTTTGTTTTGGCATAAAAATAATTCAGCGCCTCTGCCAATGCCTTCAGGTTATTGGTTTCATTAATGGGCATAATTTCGTTACGTTTGGCATCGGTGGGGGCATGTAAGGATAGTGCCAGTTTAAATTTCACCCCATCATCACCCAACTTTTTAATTTGTTTAGCCACACCGGCAGTAGAAACAGTAATACGGCGGGCACTCATGTGTATGCCATCTTCGGCAGTAATGCGGTCGATAGCTTTTAATACATTGGTGTAGTTTAACAAAGGTTCGCCCATGCCCATAAACACAATATTGGTTAGCTTTTTTTGGTACAAAGCTTCACTTTGTTGGTTAATGAGCATTACCTGGTCATAAATTTCATCGAAATTCAAATTTCGTTTTCTATCCATATAACCGGTAGCACAGAACTTACAACTTAAGCTGCAACCTATCTGAGAAGAAACACAGGCAGTTTTTCTTTCATCGGTAGGAATTAAAACGCCTTCAATTTTATGCCCGTCGAAGGTGGTAAAACGGGTTTTAACAGTGCCATCAGCACTGTTTTGAGTAGTATTGATGGTTAATGCAGGCAGTGAAAAATGTTCGGATAGTTGTTGCCGAAGTGCCTTACTTAAATTCGTCATATCATCAAACCCGGCTGCGTGTTTTTGCCAAAGCCACTCTTGTATTTGTTGGGTTCTGAATTTTTTTTCTCCAATGCTTTCCATAAACTCAGCCAACTGTTCGTTACTCAATGCACGTATATTCGGTAATTGATTCATACTGCAAAGATAGGCACAGAAGCACCAGGAGGTATATTTTGCAGGATAATGTGATTTGTTTTCCTTTGCGGCATATTTTTATTTCATCTTCATATAAAAATTGGTTTATGCAAACAGTTTATATCATTGATGCAGTACGCACCCCTATTGGCCGTTATGGCGGCAAATTAAGCACAATGCGGCCCGATGATTTACTGGCATTGATGATAACAGCGCTGCTTCAACGCAATCAGAACATAGATGTAACCATGATAGAAGATGTAATTGCCGGTGCTGCCAACCAGGCGGGAGAAGACAATCGCAATGTAGCCCGGATGGCTGCTTTGTTAGCCGGTTTACCGGTTACGGTAGGTGGCAATACTGTAAACCGCTTATGTGCCAGTGGTTTACAAGCCATTATGGATGCAGCCAGGGCCATTGCCTGTGGTGATGGTATGTTGTATATTGCCGGTGGCGTAGAAAGCATGACCCGTGCCCCTTTTGTAACGGCCAAGAGCGATGGTGCCTGGAGCCGTAAAACAGAAACCTGTGATACCACCATTGGCTGGCGTTTTACCAATAAAAAATTAGCGGCCATGTATTACCCCTACAATATGGGTGAAACGGCTGAGAATGTAGCCAACCAATGGAAAATTAGTCGGGAGGAACAAGATGCTTTTGCATTTGCTTCGCAACAAAAATATGCCGCTGCCTTGGCAGCAGGTAAATGGAAAGACGAAATCATTCCGGTAGAAATAACTGAAAATAAAACCCCCACCATTTTTGCAGAAGATGAGCATCCACGCCCTACCAGTTTAGAAAAATTAGGTGGTTTAAAACCCGCTTTTGCCAAAGATGGTTCGGTTACTGCCGGCAATTCCAGCGGCATTAATGATGGGGCTTCAGCCTTATTATTAGCCGGTGAAGAAGCAGTACGTTTATTCAACTTACAACCCATGGCCAGGGTAGTGAGTATGGCTACTGCCGGTGTAGATCCCGCCATCATGGGTATTGGCCCGGTACCCGCCAGCCGTAAGGCATTGCAAAGAGCCGGCTTGCAAACCAATGATCTTGATTTGATAGAATTGAACGAGGCCTTTGCCAGTCAGAGTATTACCTGCCTGCGCGATTTAGCATTAGACCCCAATAAGATAAATGTAAATGGAGGCGCTATTGCGTTAGGGCACCCTTTGGGTTGCAGCGGAGCCCGTATTTCAACCACATTGTTGCATGAAATGAAAAAGCGAAAAGCCAAATATGGATTGGCTACTATGTGTGTGGGTGTTGGTCAGGGTGCCGCTATAGTGTATGAGGGGATGTAAATATTTTTATACACTATTAAAAGAACCTCCTAACAGGAAAATAAAATTTAATAAAAACTGTTCGGTCAATAAAGTGAATGTCCCTACCTGCCCACCATTGAATACTGCAACGTTACATGCTCGGCAAGCCGGCCTGCAATGATATAAAAAGATTCATTAACCCAAGCCTTACCATGTGTAAGTTACAGTTAATAATACCACTCTTGGAAAATTGGTGTATTGTGTAAAACTAGAATAGGTAGCAGTAACATAATTGCCTGAAAAATACTTTGTGAAAAAAATATTTCTGGCATTTAAGCCAATAGTTAAGTTATGTTTTACATTCATCATAAGAGCTAACTCATCCATATAAGAAAATCTGGAAGGCTGATTTGGAGAAGAATTATAATTACCGCTAAATTTTCCATTCACAGAAAATACAGATTTATATTTCCACGACAAGCCCATATCTAAGGAAGAAATGTAGGAGGCAAACACATTAATGGAATTGTATGCTGAACCTGAACGGTTAAAAGTTTGAAAAAAATTGCAATCGGCAATCAGTGCTTTATTGAATTTTATACTGGTTGCTACACCCACCCGTGTTGAAATATTTTTTACCTGATACAAATCAGACCCGATCCCGGTATATAATTGAATCTGGGAGAAACTAAGTTGTGGCGCTATTTTAATTTGATAATTATGATAGTATTTTTCCAGTTTTATGAAGACAGAATATAACTGTAAATATTTGTCAGTTACTGCATTATAGATGAGATTATCAGTTAATCCCGGATTGGAAAAAGTGATAAAATTTTGGGGCTGTTTTCTATACAACACACCCACCAGAAATAGTTGTTTTTTATCAAAAAAATCCAACCAGGAATAATTCAGGTTTAAACTTTTGGCATTGCTAATGTACATAGAATCCTGCCCTTTAGTAATGGTATTGAAATCTGTGAATTGATAACCCGTCCCAACTTTGTTGATGTCGGGATAAACAGGTTCATTATTATAAGTAAATGATAGGTTTTGATGGGTAGAAAGCTTCAATACTACTGAAAAATAGGGAGTTAGAATATTTTGTTTGAAACAATTAGCAGAAAAAGTAGGACGATTGGCAATATAATAATACTTTAATCCATATACTACATTAATATCTTTTCTGTACCACCAATGATCTTCAATTTTACCAACAAAATAATTATAGTGAATATGAAAATGGTTAATTGAATCGTTCGAAAACGGATGGATATACAGCGCACTATCGGTTATATTTATAGAGTTAAATAGTGAACTTGAACTGGTTTCATTCAATAATTGAAAAGACAGTTTATGATTGTACACTTTTTTAATGTAGGATATGGATGCAACGGAATGGTTGCCCCGTTGCGATTCCTGTTGTTGCATGAACCACCAGTTAACCGATTGAGGAAAATGCTTAAAATAATTGGCAGGCCATAATTGAAGGTTACCCGGAAGTTGCGAGGAGGAAAACTGAAAGCTGCCAAACACGGCTGCATTGTTACTGAACTTGTGTATGTACACACTCTTTACATAAATATTATTGTACTTAAAATTATAATTTTCATTATATGAAGAGCCAAATTGATTTCCTGTATTTATTAATGTGTAATGATTCATCATTAACCGGCCAATGATGACAAGCTGATTGTTAGGGCGGATATAATTAATGCTAAGTTGGTCTTTTAAGCCGTTGATGTGCTGGTTAATATATTGATTGTTATAAGTGTGAAGTATAAGCGGAGGAAGAAGAAATTCTATATTAGAATTCAATTTTTGTGCAAAAGTATCGGTAGAAATTGCCAATGTATTCCTAACAACAAAATGCTTGAGTGGCCTGAAAAAAGAAGTAGCCAAAAGCGATCTTGTGGTATTTTCATAAAGTGGATTGGTTTTGGCAGCTACATCATTGGGCATGTTAACCAGCGATTTAAAACCATTGGCAAAGTGATTATTGAAGCTTAGCAAATCATTTTCATCATTTCTTTCATCCTGACTTTGAAATGTTTTTTTTGATAATGTACCTGTATTATTGATATTTAAGTTTAGAAAATTCTTGAAATTTTTAAAAACAGAAACGGTTTGTACACTACTTTCATATCTGTTAATTAATCCGCCGCTCAACTCGGCATTGCCAAAATTTTTATTGATATAACCAGAGTCATACTTTAAATTAATGACCTGACGGTTACTAAAGTTATCAAAATTCGAAATAATATTTTCGTTATCGGTATAATTATCAATTACGTCAATTTCTTTAAGGCCATTGGGTGATAATTTGTTGGTTAATTCACCATAATCTCTTCCCATTAAATCATCACCTTCAATTAATATTTTATCGATTATTTTTCCATTGAATTTAATTTTTCCATTATTCAATACCTCAAACCCGGGCATATTACTTAATAAGTTGCCGATATTTTTTTCATAACCTGTTTTAAATGCTTTTACATTAAAAGTGGTGGTATCGCCCCGCACATAAATAGGAATTTCAGATTTTACAATCACGTCAGGTAAAGGCGTGGTTCTGTGTTGCAAGTGAATAACAATTGGTGAATTGGATATAGTATCATCAGAGCCAATCTTTAAAATTTTTTGATTAAAATTAATGCTGTTAATTTCTATTATACCCGGAAGCTTTTCTTGTTTAATTGAAATGGCAAAATAGCCCTCGTCGTTTGTTATTGCGTAAACAAGAGGTTGGCTGATGGTATCTTGTTTAAAACTTACAATGACATATGAAACAGCTTTACCGGAAGTATCTTTTACATATCCTTTAATCGTAATAGTTTGTGCAAACAGCTTTATAGAAACAAAGGTTAATAATAAACAGATAAGTATTTGACGCATTATGCTTTAAAATAAACGATTTGTTTATTATTGGTTATGAATGCTATTCAACAAGTCACTAATTGTTTTTGAACTTCTTATATTTTTCCTATGTTGTTCTTGTATAATCCTTGCTTGTTCATTAAAAACAGTTCGTCCAGTAGCTGTAGCAGCATTACAAGGGGTTGCATTCACCCATTTTTTTGCAGGCCATTCTAAATAAGTCATCATTAGCTGTATATGTGTATTTAGATTATTTAATTTCACCAATAGCCCGGGCAACCCTCTTAATTGCATAGGCGCAACGGCAACAGGAATGGAGGGTACAAACCAGGCAATGTATTGCATACCGGCAAAATAGCCATTTGCTTTTCTACACAATAGGCCATTAATGGTGAGTGTGTCCGGTAAAACTTCCCATTTTACAAAATGAAGCGTGTCAATTACACAAACCGGTTGTAAATCACCGTTTAATTCATTTTGCAAAGTAAAGTTTGTATGTAAGTTACCAAATACATATTTAGGAGGGAGGGCTTGATTTTTTTTGTTAATATTATCTATTACTTTTTCAAAAGCAAGGGAATCTTGTTTCGACAAAGTAATAATTCTGTTTTTATAATCATTACCCTCCCTGAAATCTTTTATTCTAACATTGTACACGTAGGCATCAGAAGAAAACCAAAAATCAATGGTTTCATGATTATTAGCACTCAGGAACTGGTATACTGCATAACCCTGATTGGCCTGTTGCGCTGCAATTGACTGCCAACCAAGTAAAGGCAGCAAAAACAATAGCAGGTTTTTGCTCAGAGTAAATAAATGTTCACAAGCAATCATATACATCTTTTCAAGGGTTAAATCAAAATGGCATAGTAAAAAGATAAGCGCCACATGCAAAATACATATTTTTAATAATACATGCTTACTGAAATAGAAAAATATTTTTAAATATCCATCTTGCTCATTGGAAAACGTCGTGTTTTTTAGAAAAAAAGGGGGGTATATTGCTCATTGCAGTAAAACAATCAAATGCAACCCATTTTAGGATTTAAGGTGCTATTTTTCATCACTTTATTTTACCGTTCATCCCAATTTATTCATTAAGAGAAAGTATTCATTTCTTAATAAATCATTGACTTTCAATAAATTAATACATTTATACAATTCCTTAGTCAGCATATTACTAAAATAAACATGGTACTATGTGTTACATAATACCAAATAAAATTGCATCTTTGTATTGTCAATGAGACAAATCATCTTAAAAACATAAAAAATGAAAACACAACAAAAACAATTGTTCGCTAACTTAACTAAATTAGAAGTAGCACAACTAACCGCTGAAACAAAAGAAACCATTGCCGGTGCAGCTATTTTAAAAACCGTTAAACCGGTTTTAAGTGCCGCCAGTTTATGGAATATTCACAAAATGAGAAAAGTCAGGGTACAGAGAAGGTATTTAGCATTATAGCAGTGTTGTTACTGATTGCAATAATGGATGAAAAAAAAGAATTGAAAAACAAATGCTTTTTAAAAAGCAAACATTAAAACTCCGAAAAGTATGGACATTCAAAACACACAAAGCCAGATGCGCAAAGGGGTATTGGAGTTTTGCATCTTATCGGTCATTCGCCAGGGCGAAGTGTATCCGAGTGATATTGTTGAACAAATGAAAGCCGCCAACTTAAACATTTTAGAAGGAACCCTGTACCCATTACTTACCCGTTTAAAAAATGCAGGCCTGCTTAGTTACAGATGGGTAGAAAGTAGTAGTGGACCACCCAGGAAATACTTTATGATGACGGATAAAGGTTTGGCGTTTTATGAAGAACTAAAAGATACCTGGAACGAACTGGCCGATGCCGTTCATGCCTTAACAAAGCCTAAAAACCAAAACAACGAAACAGACCAACCTTAACCAACTTTCTGAATGGAATGACGAGAACGGCTAAATCATGCCGGTACACATTTTATTCGGCAAACAAAACATTTAACCATGAAAAAGGTAATCAACATTAATTTTCAGGGAAGAGTTGTTCCCATTGAAGAATCTGCCTACGACACCTTACAGCAATATATAGACAGCCTGCGTTTATATTTTGCGAATGAAGAAGGGCGTGATGAAATTATTAATGATATAGAGGGAAGAATTGCAGAATTATTTGCAGAAATACTTCAAAAAGGTAATACCTGTATTACAGATGCAGATGTAGAATCTATATTAAATAGCATGGGAAGGCCGCAGGATTTTGATGCAGAAGGCGTAAACAGTTCAGAACAACCTGCTGCAGAAAGTAAAACAACCCATACAGGCAGCAGCTCAACTACCGGCAACCGGTTATTTCGTGATGAAAACAATAAAATTTTGGGCGGTGTGTGCAGTGGCATTGCTAACTACCTCAATATTGACTCCTTAATCATTCGCATACTCACCGTCATTTTTATTGGTGTAACCTTCATTCCCTATTTGGTTTTATGGATTGCAGTACCCAGTAGTGCTTCCAAAATTATTGGTGCACAACGCAAAAAATTATACCGCGATCCGGATGATAAAATGATTGCAGGTGTTTGTAGTGGCTTATCAAAATATTTTGGCATCAATGTTTGGATACCCAGGGCATTATTCATTCTGCCTTTTATATCCTTTGCTTTCAGGCACTGGTATTGGGGATTATTTGATTTTCCCGGTTTTGTGAACTTTTCTTTTAGTCCGGGTGCATTGGTCATTTATATTATTTTCTGGATTGTATTACCCGAAGCAAAAACGGCCGCTGAAAAATTAGAACTGCGCGGCGAAAAGGTAGATGTAGAAAGTATTAAAAACACCATTCAGAGCGATATGGAAGGGTTTAAAGACCGTGCAGAAAAAATGGGAAACGACATTAAAAATAAAGCTCAGGAATTTGGTAAAAGCTTTACTGAAAAAAGCAAAGAAATGGGTACAGAAGCAACTACCGTAGCACGAAAAACAGGCAGAGGTTTGGGTGATGTAATTGTACTGCTGTTTAAAATATTTGCCTACTTTATAATTGGCGTGGTAGTATTTGCCATTGTAGTTGCCTTATTTGCTTTGGGTGTAGTATTTACCGGTTTAATACCATTAAAAAATTACATATTAGAAAGTGGTTGGCAAAGCATTTTTGCCTGGGGTACATTGCTGTTCTTTATTTGGGTACCGGTAATTGGTATTGTTACTTTCATTATTAGAAAAATAGCTAATGTAAAAGGCAACAAAAACATTATCCGCTATAGTTTTACGGCACTTTGGTTAATCGGTTTATTTTGCTTTACCGGATTACTGGTTTCCTTGCGCAATGATTTTAGATACCGTAACAACCCCATTGAACAAAACATCAGCATTCAACAGCCAACGAAAGGTTATTTAGAAATTGTTCGTGGCAATGAAAATAAATTTTACTATAACAATAACCGCTGGTTTAGATTAGACCCTTTTACCAGTATAGATGATGATAGTGTATTTGTCAGAAATATCAACATTCGCATTATACAATCAGCCACCGACAGTTTTTATATTACTGCTGTAAAATTAGCGAACGGCGAAAGCAGAACAGCAGCCAATGTAAATGCAGATGCCATTGATTTTCGCATGGCACAAAACGATTCTGCCATTCGGTTTAATAATGGTATTGCTATTAACCAAAACAATAAATTCAGAAACCAACATTTAATTGTTACCGTAGCTGTACCGATAGGCAAAAAAATAAAAATTACCACCAAAAACAATTGGAATGATGGTACCGATAATATTTACTTAGGTTTTGATAATAACTGGAACTGGGGATGGAATGATGATGCCGCATATAGCTGGAATACAAATATTACCTATATCATGACCAAAAATGGTTTAAAAGCATTAGATAATGGTACAGATAATTCAGACAACAATAGCCCGGAAACCAGCGATGCCAAAAAAGAATTGAAACAAAAATTAGATCAGTTACAAAAAGAGTCGGATGATTTAAAAAAAGAATTAAACCAGCCCCCCGGCAATAAAGACAGCAATCGTTATCACTATCAGCCCGAAACACCAAAAAAAACAAAGGTTACAGCTACAACAAACGACTCAATTGATATTTTACAACAAAACATCACAGACTTAATAAGAACGCGATTTGCGATTTAAAACAGGTTGAAGTTGGGAATACCCCTGTGCCCGCTGCCGTTCCCGGCAGGGGCACTTTGTATATATCATTAATTACATGTATGCAATTATATTTTTACTCCATTGTTACTTCAATTACTTTTGTTGCCAACAAAATGCATACATGAAGAACACAGCTTTTACCCGGTACCACATAACGTTAGGCGCTAAAATGGCAGAATTTGCCGGATACAATATGCCCATTAGTTACAGTGGCATTAATGATGAACACCAAACCGTTAGAAACAATGCCGGCATTTTTGATGTAAGCCACATGGGCGAATTTATTGTAAAAGGCCTACAGGCATTGCCGTTGATACAACAAATTACCACCAACGATGCTTCGAAATTAACAAAAGGAAAAGCCCAATACAGTTGCTTAACCAATAACCATGGCGGCATTGTAGATGATTTAATTGTGTATTGTTTAGACGAAAACCAGTTGTATATGCTGGTGGTAAATGCTGCCAACATTGAAAAAGATTGGAATTGGATTGCTGAACACAACAAAACCTTTGGTGCAGAAATGCACAACATTAGCGATAAAACCTGCCTGTTGGCCATACAGGGCCCCAATGCCACCAAAATATTACAACCATTAGCAGGTGCAGATATTTTGAACCTGCCTTACTATACTTTTATCAAAACCACCTTTGCAGGTATTGATAATGTGTTAATCAGCGCTACCGGATACACCGGTGCAGGAGGCATTGAAATTTATTTTGAAGACAGCAACAACGCAGCAACTACTATTTGGGATGCCATAATGCAAACCGGAACCCCGCAAGGCTTAAAACCAATAGGCCTTGGCGCCAGAGATACCTTACGTTTAGAAATGGGTTATTGCCTGTATGGAAATGATATTGATGATACCACAACCCCATTAGAAGCAGGATTGGGCTGGATTACAAAATTCACCAAAGAATTTACGGCAAAATCTGTTTTAGCCGCACAAAAACAAAATGGCATTCAAAAAAAATTAGTTGGGTTTGAAATGATTGATCGCGGTATTCCCCGCCACCATTACCTCATTAAAAATGAACAGGGTGAAACCATTGGCCATGTTACCAGTGGTACCCAATCGCCTTCCTTAAACAAAGGCATTGGAATGGGCTACGTAAACATGCCGCATGCTGCATTGGGTAATCCTATTTTTATAGAAATCAGAAATAATTTGGTAAAAGCAGAAATTGTAAAAATGCCATTCTTAGCTTAATAGTATCAACACACTATGTTTACGGGCAGCAAATTTTGTTGCCCGTTTTTTTTAATATATTGCACTTATTCCATTATTGTAAAATAAAATACATGCAAATATCCTACAAAAAACAGCTTTGTGCAAAATGGGTTTCCACCAAAAGCATTGTTGTATTGCTTTGCTTACTGGCAGTGGCCTGTCATAGAAAATCAGTTCCGGAATATACGTTGGGTGGAAGCGGCAGACTGCACACAGAAATGGGCTATGCATCTTATTATGCCGATAAATTTGAAGGCAGAAAAACCGCCAGTGGCGAAGCCTTTCATCAATCTGCTTTTACTGCAGCACATAAACATTTACCATTTGGTACGCAGGTAAGCGTCATTAACCTGTCTAATCAAAAATCTGTCATCGTACGCATTAACGACAGAGGGCCGTTTGTAAGGGGCAGAATCATTGATTTGAGTAAATCAGCAGCAAAAAGTCTGGATATGCTCCGCAGTGGCGTGGCTAAAGTAAAAATTGAATATAGAAAATAAGCATAGCTTACCAACCACAACATTCCAACACTGCAAGTATATTTGCAAACAATTTAGCATCACCTAATTGGCATTTTTTTATTCAATGGATGTGAATGATTGAAGGGAAAAGCATATTTAAATAAGAATATATGAAACAACCGGTTTTGCATACCGTTTTATCGCCTGCACTTTTACACTTATACGATTTAAGCAATACAATAGTGGTTATTATAGATGTATTTAGAGCTACTTCTACTATTGCTACGGTATTATATAATGGTGCCAGTAAAATTATTCCGGTGGATAGTGTTGAACAATGCATAGCGCTTGGTAAAGCCACACCCAATAGCATCACAGCGGGCGAGAGAGACGGAAAAGTAATTGAAGGGTTACAATATGGCAATTCGCCAGGCGATTATCCGGCATCCTTCATTAAGGGTAAAACATTGGTATTAACCACCACTAACGGTACCCGTTTGTTACACATGGCATTGAACAATAGTGCTGCCGAAGTAATAACAGGTTCATTTCCTAATCTTCTAGCCGTATCGGCATATCTGACAGAACAAAAAAAGAATGTGATATTAGGATGCTCAGCCTGGAAAGACAAATTTAATTTAGAAGATGCCCTGTTTGCAGGTGCAGTTATTCATCAGGTGGCCGGTCATTTTAAAATCCATTGTGATGCATCACTCATGGCGCAGGAAATGTATCAGTTACACCAGAATAATATGCAAACCTTCATACGTAAAACAACGCACTGGCACCGGCTTTCGGCGTACGGACTGGAGGAAGATTTAGAATATTGTATAACACCCAATGTGGCCAATATTTTGCCACGTTACGAAAATGGGGCATTAATTGCCTTTCATTAAGGCTTTTAGCCAAAAACTAAACCATCGGCCTTAACAAACATTTCATA
>JAKAKY010000058.1 GCA_021824365.1 Bacteroidota bacterium
ATTAGAGCAGAAAATACAAAAATGGCTTCAACAGTTTCAGCAGTAACCCACTTTAGTTGATGATGCATTCTAACGCTTTTATGAAAAAAATAATCATAGCAATTGATGGGTATTCTTCCTGCGGAAAAAGTACTTTGGCAAGGGCTTTAGCAAAAAAAATGCACTATGTTTTTATCGACAGTGGAGCCATGTATCGGGCTATTACCTTGTATCTTATTCAACATAAAATTAAAATACATCATGAAATAGAAGTTGCTAATGCATTAAAAAATGTTCATTTAGCGTTTGAATTTTATCCCGAAACAGAACAGAACAATATGTTACTCAATGGCGTAAATGTAGAAGCTGAAATTAGGGATATGGCAGTAAGTGCAAAAGTAAGTGAAGTTGCAGCTATACCTTCTGTTAGAAAATTTGCCGTTGCCCAACAACAACAAATGGGCAAATTAAGAGGTATTGTAATGGATGGCAGAGATATTGGCACCACCGTATTTCCGCAAGCTGAATTAAAAATATTTGTAACTGCCGATCCTGCTGTAAGAGTAGAGCGGCGTTTTAAAGAACTCTTCGAAAAAAATAAAAATATCACCATTGAAGAGGTAAAAGCCAATTTAGAAATGCGTGATTACATTGATACCAACCGTTCAGAAAGCCCTCTCCGTAAGGCAAATGAATCGAAAGAACTAAACAATAGCCATTTAAGCAGGGAAGAACAGTTGAATATTGCGTATAAATGGGCAATGGAGAAAATTAACGCATAAATCTCATTATTTAAATATTTAAAATGGCCTGTTAAAAGCAGGCCATTTATATTCAAAACCAAAAAGAAGCATTTATCATTACCAAAAAACAGTATACAAAGCGACAATAATACCAAATACAATTAATACTCCTGCCGTAAAAGCCGGGCTTAGCTTAAACATAGAATGATCGATTTCTAAACCTTTGGTGCTTACTCCTCTTCTATTTTCTATCATACTGATGATATACATGCCTGCAATACAAATCGCAAACACAAAGCCCATTCGGTCTAAAAACGGAATTTCAAAAACACCGGACTCATTTGGAACAGAAAATCCGTAAGGAGATAAGAAAGACAGATTCATCAGCATAGGCAAAAATTTAAAAACAATGGACATGGCAAAGCCACCAATAGTAGCAAACAATGCTGCATTCGATGTGGCCTTTTTCCAGAAAAATCCTATAATAAACATAGCAAAAATACCCGGCGATACAAAGCCGGTATACTCCTGAATGTATTGAAAACCACCTTTTTTATCAATACCCATTAATGGGGCAATAATAATCGCTAATACCATTGCTACCACTACTGCTATTTTTCCTACCACAACTGTTTTTTGTTCCGTTGCTGCCTGATTTATTTTTTTCTTGTAAATATCTAAAGTAAAAATGGTGGAAATACTATTGGCTTTTCCGGCTAATGAGGCCACTACTGCAGCAGTAAGTGCAGCAAAAGCCAGGCCTTTTAAACCGGCAGGTAATAAATTCAATAAAACAGGATAGGCTTTATCAGTATTCACTTCCCCGTTTTGTAACATGGCATGTTGAAAATCGCCCTGCTGGTATAGCACAAACGCAGCTATGCCTGGCAATACCACAATAACGGGCATTAACAATTTTAAAAAAGCTGCAAATAATAATCCACTGCGAGCTGTTTTTAAATCGGCACCCAGGGCACGTTGCGTAATGTACTGATTACAACCCCAATAGTTTAAATTCACAATCCACATACCGCCAATCAAAACAGTTAATCCGGGTAAATCTATATAATTTGGATTATTGCGTTTCAATATCATGTGAAAATGATCATTGGCATGTGTCATCATTAAATGAAAACCTTTCAATAAACCACTTGCACCAAATTTATCTGCTACCAGGTTTAAAGCAAGATAGGTAGTAACCAACCCACCTAATATTAGAAAAAAAACTTGAATAACATCTGTATATCCAATCACCTTCATTCCACCCAGTGTTATAAAAATGGCAAAAACAGCTAATAAATACATACAAAAGGTGGTATTAATACCTGATATACTGTTAATGGCCAAAGCACCTAAGTATAAAATGGATGTGAGATTTACCACTACATACAACAACAGCCAAAATACGGCCATAATCATTGCCACTGTACCATTATACCGTTGATGCAGAAACTGTGGCATGGTATAAATTTTATTTTTTAAATAAACGGGAATGAAAAATATAGCCACAATCATTAAAGTAGCTGCGGCCATCCATTCGTAAGTAGAAATAGCAAGGCCCATTTTAAAACCATTACCACTCATGCCAATAAACTGTTCAGCTGAAATATTAGAGGCAATTAATGATGCACCAATGGCCCACCAGGTTAATGAACCTTCGGCTAAAAAATAATCATGCGAAGCAGAAATGGATGCTTTCTTTTTCCGTTTGTATACCCAATAACCATATAGTGAAACAATGAAGAAATAACATAAAAATACCAGGTAATCGTATAAATGAAGGCCTTGCATATTTGCGATTTAATGATGATAAACAAATTAAATATAACAATTAATTATGTTTTCTAAATATTCCTGTTGTCCACTAATGATGGCGGGTGTACCTTGCGCTACCGCATAGTTACGCAAATTTTCCAACGTTAACTTTCCTTCCTCAAATGCTTTACCGGAACCAGCATCAAAGCTGGCATACCTTTGGGTACGTATTTTTTTGTAATCAGATTGTGCTAAAATTTTATCTGCAATGGTTAATGCCCGGGCAAAAGTGTCCATTGCGCCAATATGGGCATAAAACAAATCAAGGTTATCGGTTGAATTTCTTCTGCGTTTTGCATCGAAATTAATACCACCACCCTTAAATCCACCTGCTTCTATAATAACAAGCATGGCTTCAGTAATTTCATTGATGTTATTGGAGAACTGGTCTGTATCCCAACCATTTTGATAATCGCCCCTGTTAGCATCCATACTGCCCAATACACCCGCATCGGCAGCCACCTGCAATTCATGTTGAAAAGTATGCCCGGCCAATGTAGCATGATTTACTTCAATATTTAATTTAAAATCGTTCAATAAATCATACTGCCGTAAAAACCCTATCACTGTTTCGCTATCATAATCGTACTGATGTTTGGTAGGTTCACAAGGTTTGGGTTCTATAAAGAAGGTGCCCTTAAATCCGTTTCTACGGGCATAATCTTTTGCCGTATGTAAAAAGCGGGCTAAATGTTCTTTTTCCCGTTTCAGGTTGGTATTTAGTAAACTCATATAACCTTCTCTTCCACCCCAAAATACATAATTGGCACCACCCAGTGCAATGGTAGCATCTAATGCGGCTTTTACCTGTGCAGCAGCATGGCTTAATACCAAAAAATCGGGATTGGTTGCTGCACCATTCATGTATTTGCGATGACTAAACAGATTGGCCGTTCCCCATAATAATTGCACACCGCTTTCTTTTTGTTTTTGCTGTGCGTATTCCACCATTGTAAACAAGCGCTTTTCATTCTCAGCAATATCATTGGTAAAATCAACCACATCTACATCATGAAAACAATAAAACGGGATGTTCATTTTGGTAATAAATTCAAATGCTGCATCCATTTTATCTTTAGCACGAGCTATGGGGTCGGGTTTTTCATTCCATGGATACAAATGCGTTGGTTCGCCAAACTGATCTGCACCATTACCTACAAATGAGTGCCAGTAAGCACAGGCAAAGCGTAACCATTCTTTCATGGGTTTACCTGCCACAACTTTTTCGGCATTATACCACCTAAATGCAAGTGGATTATCGGTTTCTGGTCCTTCATACCTGATGGCACCAGTTTCTTTAAAAAATAATTGGGTTCCTGTTAGAACATTCATAAAACTAAAATTTAAAGTGAAGGATGAGTTATATTTAATTTTTCATCTAAAAGCGCTTCCCAACGGTGGTAGACTTGTGTATAATATTCCATTTTATGCTTATCGGGTAAAATAACGGCAACGGCCTGCTGATGCTGCATGGCTTCCCGAATAGATGCATAAGCACCTACTCCTATAGCGGCACCCATAGCTGCACCAACACTTCCATCATTATTATATAAATGCAATGGCACACCGGTATTTTGTACAAATACATCTGCAAATACATCGCTCAAAAACATATTGGCTTTCCCGGCTCTAATAATGCCGGGCAATAAATTATTTTCACGCATAATATTAAGTCCATACCTAAATGCAAAAGCAATGCCCTCTTGTGCAGCACGATATAAATGTGCTGTACCATGTTTATTTAAATCAATAAGCGTTATATGCGCTTGTAAAGTTTTATTCTGCAAAATTCTTTCTGCACCATTGCCAAATGGCAGCATCAACAAACCTTCACATCCGGCCGGAATTTTTGCTGCCAGTTGATTCATAAATGCAAAGGATATAGCAGCACCGGTTACTTTTCTTAACCAGCTATTTAAAATACCCGTACCATTTATGCATAGCAATACGCCTATACGTTGTAAATCGGTTGTATAATTAACATGTGCAAAACTGTTGATGCGTGATTGTTGATCATAAATAAGTTGGTCGGTAACCCCATAAATAACCCCCGATGTACCTGCTGTTGCAGCAAACTCGCCGGGCTCAGATACATTAAGTGAAAGGGCATTATTGGGCTGATCGCCTGCTTTATAGGAAACGGGAATACCCGGTAATAATTGCAGTTGGTTAGCTACATCGGCTAATAATGTGCCATGTTCACCAAAAACAGGCTGTATGGAGGGAATATACTCTTCACTAAAACCAAAATATTGCATTAGATTTTTTGAAATTCTTTGCGCTTTAAAATCCCAAAAAACACCTTCCGATAAAGCCGATACCGTTGTAGTGGTTTGTCCGGTTAGTTGCAAGGCAATATAATCCCCGGGTAATAGCAACTGATAAATTTGACGGAACAATTCCGGTTCTTGTTGTTTTACCCAGGCCAATTTAGCTGCAGTAAAATTGCCGGGTGAGTTGAGTAAATGATTTAAACAATATGCTTCACCTAAAGCCTGAAATGCGGCATCACCAATACCTACTGCTCTACTATCACACCAAATAATACTATTTCTAAGTGCCTGATGATTTTTATCAATCATTACCAAACCATGCATTTGATAGGCAATACCAATTGCCATAATATCTTTCGGATAATACTTTTGCGTAGCATGCGCTTTTAAAATGGCCTGTTGCACATCCTTCCACCATTGAGTAGGCGCTTGCTCAGCCCAACCATTTTCAGGAGCAATGATTGTGCGCTCCGTTTCTGGATATTGCACAGTTACTACTACACGGGCAGTAGCAATTTCAACCACTGAAACTTTTACAGATGAAGTTCCCAAATCAATACCTAACACATACATGATAAACTATTTTCAAAATGGCAAAACAATTTTGCTTTTCAGCATAGTTCAAAAGTAGGTGGTACACTGAGATGAAAACAACTGCTATTTTTAAAAAGAAATATGCTATCTTATCATTTTTACGTAATTTTTAGGATATTTTCTGATAAAATAGAGGTTATTTTAGATTATGCAACCACTTATTCAAAAAATTCATATTGCACAAGACAGTTCATTTGCGTGCCGCACCTACAGAACCCCACACTTTGAAACCAATTGGCATCAACATGAAGAATATGAACTGATATTAATTACAGAAGGACAAGGAACCGCTTTAATTGGCGATTATGTGGGCAATTATAATGCAGGTGATATATTTTTTTTAGCCGGCAACTTACCCCACTGGTTTAGAAAGGCACATCATAAAATGATTGGCAGTGCAATTGTAGTGCATTTTACCAAACAATTTTTAGGAGAGCAATTTTTATTGTTACCGGAATTAAAAAATGTTTCACAATTATTAACCGGCACCATTAATGGATTGCAATTACAAAAAAATTTACGTAATAAAATTGCCAGAGAAATAAGCGCTTTAGAAAAACAAAAAGGGCTAAACAGTATTACACGGTTATTATATTGTTTACATACTATTGGCATCTCGAATGAGTTTCAGATAATAACTGCCAACTTCTCATTAAATTCTTCTACAAAAGAAAACTCCGTTATTGAAAAAGTGTTTGAATACTCCTTAAAAAATTATTTGAAGCATATTACTTTAGGTGAAGTGGCTTCAATTGCGAAAATGAGTATACCCACATTTTGTCGATTTTTCAAAAAAAATATTAAAAAAAGTTACTTCGATTTTTTGCAGGAACTACGTATTGGGCATGCCTGCAAATTATTACAATCAGGCAATCAAAATATTTTGGATATATGTTATAATAGTGGGTATAATAGCTGGGCACATTTCAGCAAACAATTTAAAAAAATTAAACAGGTAACCCCATCGCAATATAGAAAGCAGTTTAAACCGGATTAACTATATGGCAGGTTGCAACATTAATACCTGCAATGGTGAAACGGGGCTCAAAAAATCGGCTAAAGAGCGTTTTATAATGCTTTTTGCCGGTGTATTCTTTTCCGGATTAATTAGTATCATATCAGCATTCACCTGATGGGCATATTGAATTAAAATTTCGGGTGCATTGGCGCCAGAAAGCATTTTATAATGTGGATTAAAACCTTCTTCTTTTAATTTTTTATACGTTAAATAAAACACATCTGCAATTACTTTTGATTGTGCTTCATTCTCATTTAAAATAGTGATGATATAAATTTGCGCATTGTACTTTTTAGCAAAAGCCGATGCTAATTCAATTTTTTTATCCGGTAAAAAAGAGTAAACCGGTATTAAAATAGATTTAATGGTATGGTATATGGTTCCTGCATTTACACTCAGTACAGGGCATTGGGCATGTTGTATAATATAATTATGATTGACAGCGTTTTGGTAAAAAATATTTTTTAAAGTTTGGCGAATAGATAGTACCAAATCAATTCTCTGCTCTTTAATATATTGAACCAATGCCTGATTAACCGATGCATCGATAATAACTTCAGCAAATATGGCTACCTCCGGGAAAGAACGAAATACATTGGTTTGTATTTCATTCAGCAGCATATCTGCTTCAATTTTTTTTTGTAAAATTCTACTGTTTTTAATAGCCTTTATTTTGCCGGGTGCAATACCAATTAATTTTCTCCAGCTAAAATACGGAATAACAAATATAAAATGCAATTCAATGCCCGGGCCGTCACACAAATCTCTTAACTTATGAATGGCAATTTCAGAATCGATATTATGATGAATGAGAATTAATATTTTTTGAAAGGGCAGCATTTACATAACTTAAACAAAACAAACATACGTTACTCAAATTAACAGGCTATTAGTGTGAAATTAGAAGTATATTAAACCCTAAAATAAGAAAGCCGCACTTAGAAAAGTGCGGCTTTAATTAACCCTGCTTGAGTATATGAGAAAACCTTAAATAGTTATTATTAATTTTTTTCGAGTAATTTAAAAAACTGGTCTAATTGCGGCAAAATAATGATTCGTGTTCTTCTGTTGGCTGCCCTTCCCTCTTTGGTATTATTGGGTGCAACGGGTGCATACTCACTACGGCCGGCTGCAGTAATGCGTTTAGGATCTATTTGATAATTGTTTTGTAAAATTCTGGTTACAGAAGTGGCACGTTTAACACTTAAATCCCAATTATCCAATAACAAACCATTTCTAAAAGGTTTAGAGTCGGTATTACCTTCTACCATAAAATCAATATTGGGGTGTGCGTTTAACACTCTTGCTACTTTTCCCAACACCTCTTTTGCTCTGTTGGTTACCGTATAACTACCACTGTTGAACAGTAATTTATCAGAAATATCAATATACACTACATCTTTTTCAACTTTAATATTGATATCGGTATCATTAATATCACTCAAAGCACTTTTCAAATTCATTACCAAGGCCATGTTCAAAGAATCTTTTCTTGCTAAAGATGCCTGTAAATTATTGATATAAACATCTTTGGCATTTAAGTTAGAAAGTGATTGTTTTATACTTTCGGCTTGTGCCCCGGAAACAACGGAAAGGTCTTTTAACTGATCTAAAACCTGTGTATTATTTTTCTTCAGAAAGCTAATTTGATTGTTTAAATCTTCTATTTTAGCTTGTAATGCTGCTTTTTGTTTGGCATAATCATCCGCCTGAGTGTTTAGGTTTTTGATATTTCCCTGACATTCTCTTAGTTCATTTTGCTTGGCCACATAGGCAGAATCTAATTGATTGTATTTTGCTTCAGCAGTCCGTAATTTTTTGGGGCTAACACAAGCTCCCAGTAAAATAAAAGAAGAGGTAAAAAGTAAAGTTACGGACAGTTTCATTACGTTGTATTTATTTTTTCGTGCCACTTTTTAAGACACAAATGCTACAATAATTTCACAGTATTTAAAAGTATATTTGAACAACAGGGTGCAAGATAGAGTGGGTCAATTAGCCGCTTATTAGTATTGTATTAGAAAACAATTAGAAATTTAAATCAGGTGGAATGACCTGCCAATGGGCAGAACAATGGTAAATTCTGAGCCTTTCCCTTTTTCACTTTTAATGGTGATATTGCCCTTGTGCATTTTTATAATACGCAAAGCCAGGGGAAGGCCTAATCCAAAACCTTGTTTATTTTCGGCTCCTTCGCCTCGATAAAAGGGTTGAAATATAAGATCAATATCTTTTTGCAAAATACCCGGGCCACTATCACGCACCATTATATTCAATTCTTTTTCAGAAAAAGAGAGTGAAACGTTGGCTGTATGATTTTGTGAATACTTGCAGGCATTCATCACAATATTCCTAATGGCGCTATATAATAAATCTACATTCCCAAACACTAAAAGTTTGTCTTCATTTTCCGGGAATGATTCAAAATGCAATTCAACAAAATAGGTTGAATTGGCTTTACGCAATTCAACCGGTAAACGCATTAATAATTCATCAATCCTAACCAACGATAGTTCAATTCCATCATTAGTACCACTTGCCTTTGCAATTTCCAATAAACTTCGGGTTAACTGGTTCAGGTTTTTAACATCATCATACACAGAATAAATAACAGATTTATATTCTTCAGCACTGCGTTCGTTTTGAAGGGTTATTTCTAACTGGCTGGAAATGGCGGTTAATGGCGTGGATAATTCATGAGACGCATTAGCGATAAACCTTCGTTGAATTTCAAACGATTCCTGCAGGCGATTCAGTAACTCATTGAAAGTTGAAGATAATTGGTATAACTCATCTTTAGGCTCTTTTATTTCAATTCTTCGAGATAAATTTTGCGAGGAAATTTCTTTTACCTCTTTGGTAATTTTTTGAATTGGATACACGATTCTTTCAGAAAAAAATAATCCTGATAAAAAAGTAATAAGCACGCCCAAAATAAAACTGAAAAATAAAATCCATTTTAACTCCTCTAATTTTTGAAAACCGTCTTTATCAAATGCTGCGCCTACTACAATGTAATTGTGGGCATCGTCTAAATAATTTACAGCCACTACATCCCTTCCATCATAAGTAAAAAAATAAATTCCTTTAGTTTTTGCCTTCCCAATTATACTTGCATTTACTGGAACCGGTGTAACATTTTCATCGGCATAACTGTATATAATTTTTCCGGATGCATCAAACACCTGAAAACTTTTCTGATCTAATGATATTTGCGTTATCTCATCTATTCTTCGCAATAAATTGGGGTTAATCCCGGTAACTTTCAATAATAAACTAACGGTAGTAACAGCACGATTTTTGATACGTTCACGAAATGAAAATGCCCGATTTAAGTTAGAAAAGTAAAAAACAGACAGACACAATAAGAGCAGGATAAATGAAACAACAAGTGTAAATAACAAAGTAATTCTATACTTAATCTTCATATCACTGATTTAACAATTTGAAAAAGCTTAGCGCTGGCTGTTAATAATTAACGGCTATGGTCTTCTTTTAAAACATACCCCATACCAACCTGTGTATGAATTAATTTGGTTGGAAATTGTTTATCAATCTTATTTCTTAAATAGTTTACATATACATCAATTACATTGGTTTGAGTATCAAAATCAATATCCCAAACGCTTTCGGCAATATCAGCTCTTGATAAAACACGGTTCCTGTTACGCATAAAATATTCCAACAACTGAAATTCTTTGGCAGTGAGTATAATTTTTTTGTCGCTACGCTTTACTTCTTTGCTATCTAAATTCATTTCCAGGTCGGCCACTCGCAAAATATTACCCATGGGTATTTGCTGGTTAATAGTGCGTTTTAAGAGTGCTCTTATTCTTACCAATAATTCTTTAAATTCAAAAGGTTTAATTACATAGTCATCAGCACCGGCATCAAAACCCTCAATCTTATCGTCAGTTGTACTGAGAGCAGTGAGCATAATAACAGGTATATGCTGATTTTGGGTACGAATAAATTTACATAATTCGTAGCCATTTATTCCCGGCAAATTCACATCTAATATGATACAATCATATTCATGTTGCTGAAAAAGGCGTTTAGCAATCATTCCATCAAAAACGGCTTCTACATAATAGCCATTTTCGGTTAACCCTTTTTTTAAAGCCTGCGATATTTTAGTTTCATCTTCTACCAATAAAATTTTTCTTTCATCCATATGCATTAATTTAGACAGAAAATATTTATTTTTTTCAATATATTAAAAGCATTCAGCCATTCACCAACTAATTCTAATTGATTATTAATATATTAAGCACTTGCTTTTTATGAACTTTGCCAAACAAAAAAATTAATTTTAGTGAAGTTTAATATCAAAAATAGTTATAGAAACTGAATAGATGACTATAAAAGATAAAATTAAAACAACCGGGAAAAAAATTTACGACAGATTTCATAATGACAGGCTCAAAAAAAATATTTTGAGTGCTATACCTTATTGGGTAGCCTCTTTATTGGTAGGATTAATTGCAGTTTATTATGGTAGAGCATTTACATGGGCCGAGAATTTGGGAATGCAGTTGTATACCGCACACCAATATTTAATGTTTATCGTGCCTTCCATTGCTTTTATAGTGGCCTGGTGGTTGGTAAAACAATTTGCACCATTTGCCAGAGGAAGTGGTAATCCGCAGGTAATTGCTGCCATTGAATTGGCAACGCCACACAATGAAGAGAAAATAAATAAATTACTCGGATTAAGAATTATTATCATTAAAATATTATCAAGCTTAGTCTTTATTTTTGGAGGCGGTGTTATAGGAAGAGAAGGTCCTATTATTCATATTGGCAGTTCTGTTTTTAGAAAAGTGAACGAATGGCTACCCGACTGGTGGCCTAAAATTTCTAAACGATACATGATTATGACCGGAGCAGCAGCCGGTCTTGCCGCGGCATTCAATACTCCTTTAGGAGGTATTGTTTTTGCGATGGAAGAATTGACGAAAACACATATCAGTAATTTCAGAACATCCATATTTTCTGCTTTAATTATAGCAGGTTTAACTACTCAGGCATTAGCCGGTCCATTTCTTTATTTAGGTTATCCCAATGTTACACACCTGTCTAATTTTGTTTTTATACCTGTAATCATAGTGGCGATTATATCAGGTGTTGGCGGTTCTGCTTTAGGCTATTATGTATTAACAATAATGAAGTGGAAAGAAGGTTTTAAACATATTTATCAAAACATTTTATACATAGTAATTGGTGCATTTATATTAGGTTTAATGGCCTATTTTATTGACATACGGGTATTAAATTCCGGCAAAAATTTAATGACGAACACCCTATTTAGTAGCGACAAACATTTACCATGGTATCTTCCCATTTTAAGAACAGTTGGCATTATCATTTGTAATCCTATGGGAGGTGCAGCCGGCATTATGGTTAATTCATTGAGTGCGGGCTCTACAGTTGGTGCGGTAATAGCCGGTTGGTTGCATTTATCGGCAACAGATACCAATGTTTTAATATTAGCAGGAATGGCTGCTTTTTTAACGGGACTCAGCAGAACACCATTTACTTGTGCTATTTTAGTTTTGGAAATGACCGACAGGCATACCCTTATTTTTCACTTATTATTGGCTGCCATGATAGCAAATATGGCGGCATTAATAATTGACAGACATTCATTTTACGACAGAGTAAAAGATAAAATGATTGATGAGTTAAATAAAGAAGAAGTAATGGAGCAAGCGCATAAGGAAAAGTTACAGTACCCGTAACAAGTACAAATTCTTAATTTCAGCCTTATAAATCGAGAAAGGATACCTCACATTTAAAAAAGGAATAAGTTTTACTCAGCTTTTTTAAAAGCAGCAAATGAAAAGATTAAATTATTATTTGCAACCGTTAATTTATCTTTTTGCTTAATAAAGAAGCCGTTCAAAATTGAACAGCTTCTTTGTTGTCAGGTTAATTATTGATAATCCCAATGAGATTACAATTAGTATCCCGGGTTTTGTACAATATTAGGATTGGCAGTCATTTCTTGTTGTGAAATTGGTGCCACTCTTCTATTATCCGGATAAGGGATATTGAGATTAATATTACCAGGGCCGGCAGGTATTGCACCGGGATTTGCAACACGTGCAATAGGCAATTGCAAACGATTCATATCGTATAACCTGTCACCCTCAAATGCCAATTCTTTCCTACGTTCTGTAACAATGGCCTGCAACAATAAAGGCCCTGTTAACACATATGGTGCAGCCAAAGGATCGCGTTGTGCCAATAAAGCATTAAGATATTTTAGAGCATCCAGCTCATTATTAGGTAATGAAGCTTCTGCAGCAATTAAATACACTTCACTTAAACGAATCACTTTTAAATTATCGCGGTCATTACTTTGTGCATTTGGAAATTTGGTAACAATATAAGCAGGTGAACCACTTTTTGTTGTACCAGAAATTAATAAGCTTCTACGTACATCGGTTAGAGAATACAAATTATACAACTGACCAGAACAGTATAGATCATTGTATCCCTTGTAATACATACCACCCAAGTCATCAAAACCATTATTATTAATCGCATCACAATCTACTTCAAACATGGTTTCAACTGCATCGGTTCTTGCTGCAGGATTTTGCCAAAAAGCAGCATAGTTATTAGGTGTAACTAATGTAAAAGAACTATTCTTAATTACATCCACAGCTGCATTCTTAGCATCAGTATTATCGCCCATGTACAAATAAGCCCGAGCCAGTAATCCTTCTGCTGCATATTTGCTGATTCGAACAGAACGACTATAAGCAGGAGCACCTGCAACTGCCATTTTTAAATCGCTTACAATCTGGCTGTACACTTCACTTACTTTATTTCTTGCAGGAAATAAATTTGGATTAAAGTGCAGAATGATGGGAACCCCTAATGATGCAGAATCAACTGTATAAGGCTTAGCATAAATGTTAACTAATTTAAAGTAAAGCAACCCTCTAATAGCATAAGCCTGTGCTTTAATAGCAGCAACATTAGGGCCGGTTACATTGGCATCAATAATATTATTGACACGCAAAATATCAATATAAGCCTGATTCCACATTTCACCTACAACAACATCACTGGATACCACACTATAATTGTATTGTGGTAAATAGCGACCGGCGTTTTTAGTTTCAACATAGGTATTATCTGCCTGTAAATCACCAATTACAGGAAAATCTCTACCATATAGAGATACTGCTCTTAACCCGGAATAAGCCCCATTTAAAGCATCTGTTAAGCCAGATTGGGTATTAAGAGCCTGACCGGCAGGGACAGAATCATTAGGTGTTTTATTAATAAAGTCTTTACTGCAACCCGTTAACAGTAAAGCTACTGTGCAGGCTGATATGGAAAATTTTTTAATTATGTGTTTCATTATAATAATATTTTAATTAAATTAAATAATTATATTATTGCATTATTTAACATTGTGTTACAAACCAATTTTTATACCACCCGAAATTGTTTTAGGTATAAATACATCTAAATTCCCGGTTCCATTAATACCAGTTTCAGGATCAAAAGGAACATTTTTATCAACACCAAAAGTAAACAGGTTGGTACCACTTACATAAACTGTAACATTTGTTAAATGAGCTCTTCTGACTAATGAAGACGGAAGTATATAATTCAATTGTATGTTTCTTAAACGAACGTAGTCACCTTTATATAAATACCTGGTAGATACTCTATAACCATTTTTATTACCACCATAAATTATTTTTGGAACCCTGGTTATATCACCCGGTTTTTTCCATGCATTTAACTGGCTGTTCATTTGATTGAAAGCGCCATAATAAGCACCATCACTGTTTAAATAAGAACCCCACTGATCAAATAAATAATTACCATAATTATAAAATAATTGCGCATCCAATGAGAAGTTTTTATAAGTGAAGCTGTTGGTAAGTGAACCATAATATTTTGGAGCAGCTGACATGCCGCTTAAAGCTAACTGAGTAGCGGCATAATTGTTTGTTTTAGTTTTACGAGAGGCATCGGTATACCAGTTAGGATCACCATTTGCAGGATCTACCCCTGCATATTGACGCAAATAAAACTCTTGTAAATCATGTCCGACGGTATAGTAAAATGCACCAGAACTGATTGATTTATTTTGGAATAATGACTCAACCGTATTTTTGTTATGTGCAAAATTGAAGGATACCGTCCAGGAAAAATTCTTTGTAACAATGGGTTTACCACCAACAGTTATTTCTA
>JAKAKY010000059.1 GCA_021824365.1 Bacteroidota bacterium
GTTACGCTACTGGTTTGGTGTTTGCGCCAGGGGTCTTCATATCCTTTTCTATCCTGAAACACCATTTCTTTTCCATCATTGCTGTAATGTACATTTTCAGTACCGGCTGTATTTAAAAGAATATTTCTGCCGCTGCTTACCGGCACTTCATATAATTTTAAAAACAATGCTTTCTGTGGAAAACGAACAGAGGTATTCAAATCATTTCTGCCACTGCCAAAAATAACTTTGGTATTGTTGGGAGAAAAATCCCAGGGAAAATCATTGGCTGAGTTATATGTGAGGCGTTTGGCTTCGCCGCCATTGGCAGGCATTACAAAAACATCAAAGTTGCCATATCGGTCAGAGGCAAAGGCAATGCTTTTGCCGTCATGGCTCCAAACAGGCATTTCTTCCTGCGATTCATTGAGCGTTAACGGAATGGCAGTGCCACCTGTTGCAGGTACACTATATAAATCGCCTTTATAACCAAAAACAATTGTACTACCATCGGGACTAATGGCCGGATAGCGTAACCATAGCGGCGGATTGTTTTGGGCATTTACTACAAAGCTGCAACTGAACAGCATCAATAAATAAAATAATTTCTGCATGGCATTTCGTTTTATTTTTATCGAAGCAATAAAGATAATTATAGCTGATGGACAGAATTACTAATTTTTATGAACGGATGGCCACTTTACAGGGAAATATGGCTGCTGTTATACCTTTTAATAGCCATACTGATAAATTGGTAGCAATGGATTTTACAGAAAAAAATGACAGATGGCAGGAAGCGGTCGTCAATAATGTGCAGTTATTTTCAGAAAATGTGCAACAAGTTTTGCAAAAGGCCAATGCCCGCTATGGTATTGGTGGTTATTTAGAATACCGAAGTATTTATGCCCGAAGCCGGGTATTTGATGGTACAGAACCCCGCCGCATACATTTGGGTATTGATGTTTGGGGCGAAGCAGGTACCCCTGTAATGGCACCCATTGCAGGAACGGTGCATAGCTATGCCTTTAATCATGCCTATGGCGATTATGGAGCTACCATTATTTTACAGCACCAAATTGAGGAATTGCCATTTTATATTTTATATGGGCACTTAGCTTTAAAAAGTTTACAAAATATTACGGAAGGGCAATATATTGAGCAGGGCAAAAATTTTGCCTGGTTGGGCGTTGCAGAAGAAAATGGGTATTGGCCTCCACACCTGCACTTTCAATTAATGTTGAATATGGAAGGTTATAAGGGCGATTATCCGGGAGTTTGTGCAGCACATCAATTAACGCATTATGCACAAAATTGCCCCAATCCGGATGTGATTTTACAAATGCAACGTTATGCAATGGTTGATTTTTAATTTCTTCTGTTTAAATTTGCGCTAAAACCCACTACATGTCACATCAAATACATCAGGAAGAAGATACGAAAAAATTTACCCTCACTATTTTCTTGTCGTTTGTAGTTGTATTCTGCTTTTTGGTACTTATGGCACAGTGTAAAGGCCCTTATCATCCGCCCGCCACACATGCTACTTCAGAACAAGCTGCATCTCATGAGTAGTTGGTTATACTGCATTTATTTTTAATGGTTAATCAGCATGTTGTAAGAAACCATCTAACAACCTGGTAAGAAAGGGCATTTGCTGTGGCAAATATTTTTCTGTTTGCTTTATAATCATATGTTCTGTTTGAACAAAAGGGGCGTTGGTGAGTTCGTGTTTGCCATGTTGTAACATTTGCAATAAAAGGTGCATCTCTATTTCGGGATGAAACTGTAATGCCAATACATGATTTTGATAGATGAAACCCTGTTGTGTACAGGCATCTGAATGAAAAAGTGAAACTGCATTTGCAGGAAGGTCAAACGTATCGCCATGCCAATGAAAACCATGAAAAGGTTGTGGCAAAAGTTGCGCTAATGGATGTGAATAGGAAGAATAAATAGGCCACCAGCCAATTTCCTGTTGCACATGTGCATATACCCCGGCACCTAAAACTGCGGCAATGAGCTGGCTGCCTAAACAAATGCCTACCACTTTTTTGTTGGCTTGTATGGCCTGCTCAATGCAGAATTTTTCAGCCGTCATCCATTTAAATTTTTTTTCCTGATAAACGCCCATTGGCCCACCCATTATTATCAGCATATCGTATTCCTCTGCTGTGGGAAAAGGTTCATCATTAAACACACGGGTAATGTGTATCTGATGGCCTACATTTTTAGCCCATTGCAGTAAACTGCCCGGGTTTTCAAAAGAAACATGCTGTATAAAATGAACACGCATAACTTCGTAGCTATTGTTTTTGTAGTTTTACCGATACATGTCACCATGAATAGCAGGTTAGCTGTTTGATGGTGCAAGTGACCGCTTCAGCAAACATTTACTTTATAAAATTATTGCATCATACACACAATGTCAAATCCTAATTTAGATAGCAGCAAAGAACAGTTAAACCAGGCGGATAAGGAGTTTGAAAATACCATACGGCCCAAAGAGCTGGATGATTTTTCAGGGCAGCCACAGCTTATTGAAAACCTCATCATTTTTATTAAAGCGGCAAAAATCCGGGGCGAGGCATTAGATCATATTCTTTTTCATGGCCCTCCGGGATTAGGAAAAACCACTTTAAGCCGAATTGTGGCCAATGAATTGGGGGTAAATATTCGGGAAACCAGTGGCCCGGTAATTGAAAAACCGGGCGATTTAGCAGGCTTATTAACCAATTTAGAACCCAATGATGTGTTGTTTATTGATGAAATACACCGATTAAGTACAGTGGTAGAGGAATACCTGTATGCGGCTATGGAAGATTTTAGGATTGATATTATGATTGATAGTGGCCCTAATGCCAGAAGTATTCAACTCAACATCAATCCCTTCACGTTGGTGGGTGCCACTACCCGAAGCGGATTATTAACTGCCCCATTGCTTTCGCGCTTTGGTATAAAATCGCGATTGGAATATTATAATGCAGCTACACTTCAAAAAATTATTCAACGCAGTGCAGCCATACTCAATGTGCCTGTTTCTGAAGAGGCAGCCGGCGAAATAGCCCGGCGTAGCCGGGGTACGCCGCGTATTGCCAATGGCCTTTTGCGCCGGGTACGCGATTTTGCACAGGTATTGAATGATGGAATCATTGATATAGGCATTACCCAACATGCGCTAAAGGCATTAAATGTAGATGAGTACGGGTTAGATGAAATGGATAACAGAATTTTACTAACTATTATCGAAAAATTTAAAGGTGGCCCAGTGGGTATTACTACCATTGCTACTGCTGTAGGTGAAGAGTCAGGTACAATTGAAGAGGTGTATGAACCTTTTTTAATACAGGAAGGTTTTTTACAGCGCACCCCAAGAGGTAGGGAGGTAACTGCCAAAGCTTATCAGCATTTGGGCAAACATAAACCCATAGGTGCACAGCCGGGTTTATTTAATGAATAAACGCAAAAATGCCACCGTTGTTTCAGTGGCATTTTTATATCTATTTTTTTCGAAACTAAGGTGCTACTAATCTGAAGCCGTTACCATGTATATTCACAATTTCAATATTGGCATCATCCTTCAGGTACTTACGCAATTTGGCAATGTAAACATCCATACTTCTGCCATTGAAATAAGTATCGCTACCCCAAATTTTCTTCAATGCCCTTTCACGGGGCAACAAATCGTTTTTGTGTTCGGCCAGCATTTTCAATAGTTCATTTTCTTTTGGGGAAAGCGTGTGTGTTTGTCCGTTATGCGACAATTCTCTTAATTTTGGGTTGAAGTGATAAGAGCCTAAATCAAACTCTATATTATCGCTAATGCGGTTTTCCTCTTCATTCCTTTTTAAGATAGCTTTTATTTTCAGCAACAATACCTCACTATCAAAGGGCTTTGTAATGTAATCATCAGCCCCTAAGCGGTAGCCTTGAACTACATCTTCCTTCATGGTTTTGGCACTTAAAAAGAACAAGGGTATATCGGGGTCAACATCTCTAATTTCTTCGGCCAGCGCAAAACCATCTACGTTAGGCATCATCACATCCAATAAACAAATATCAAATTTTTCCCGCTGAAAAGCGGCCAAGCCCAAACGGCCATCTCTTTCCAATACCACATCATAATCATTCAATTCTAAATAATTTTTTAATACCATACCCAAATTGGTATCGTCTTCGCAAAGCAAAATTTTGTATTTCTTTTTTTCTTCCATAACCGTTCTGTTTTTTAAGTATTCAAATAAAGTTCATTGTGGCAACAGTTACAGCAATTGCCGGCGCAATCTTTTGTTAAAAAGCTGCCTTCTTACTCCTAAAGATATTACTATTTTTGTGGTTGTTATACCAAAATTTTTTTAAATTCGGCAACAGTTGCTATTTTAGCTTGTTTTAAGTGCAGAAAATTATGTGTATATGATGATAACGCAGGATAACAAATTGAAAAAACTCATTATTATTGGCGACAGGGTTTTAATAAGACCCTCTAAACCCCATGAGCAAACTTCCAGTGGGTTGTATTTACCACCCGGCGTGCAGGAAAAAGAAAAGGTACAACAAGGTTATATTATTAAAACAGGCCCGGGTTATGCCATTCCGCTGCCGGTTGAAAATGAACCCTGGAAAACGGAAGAGGAGCAGGTGAAATATATCCCATTACAGGCAAAGGAAGGCGATTTGGCACTTTTCCTATTAAATGCTGCTACCGAATTAATGTATGAAGGCGAAAAATATTTCATTGTACCGCAACATGCTATTTTAATGCTGGAAAGGGAAGAAGATTTATAAAATTCTTTACCGCCCGGTATTTTACAAGTAATACCAGCGGTTATAATTTTTTGAAAATCTGTTGTTTTGTATCAACCGCAAGAACAGATTCATCTAATAATCTTTCCAGCACTTCGTGGAAATATTTGTCCATTGTTGGTTCAAATAACATCTTTAATTGATTGAGAGCAATGCCCTGTTGCGGTATTGCACTTAAAATTTTTTGTTCTATTTTTATAAATTCAGTGATGTTTAGCTGTGGACGATTTGCCCGAATACAGTTATCACAAATGCCACACCGTTGTATTTGTTTGGCTGAAAAATAGTTGGCTATCATGCTGCTTCTGCATTGCAGGTTTTCTTTTGCATAGGCAATGATAGATTGAATACGTTGGGTATACATTTGTTTTCTGGCATGGTATTGTTCGTAGTTAATATGCAGGGAAGCTGCGGGTGCCCGGTTTAATAACATGAAAATTTGCGGACTATCTTTTTGCGGTACGTATTCAATAATTTGATATTGATGCAATTGATGCAGTTGTGTCTTTACAGTATCATAACTAAGGCGTGCAATTTTGGCAATTTGTCTTTCATAAATGGAAACGCGGTGTGTTAGTATGCCCTGATAGGTACGCAATAAAGTTTGTGTTATTTTTTCCAGAACAGGAAAGTTTTTCTGAAATTCAAACAATACGTCTTTGTCTACTTTAAATCCTATCTGCGAGGGAGCAAATACCGATTCGTTGAAAGATAGATGCCCCTCTTGCTCTAACACTTTTAAAACGTTAAATAAGGTAACCGCATCTAACTTAAAATTTTGAATAAAATTTTCGATATCAAAATCGTAGTAATTGCCTTGCCCGATGCCAATGGGTATTTGCAAAAAATCGGCTAATGACTGATATACTTTACGGATAGTTTCAACCGGCGGAAATTTTTTTTCAGGTAATTGTAATAGTTGCTGCAAATCGTCGGGATGGCACAATAGTACGGCATCTGCTTTTAAGTTATCACGGCCTGCACGGCCGGCCTCCTGGTAATAATTTTCAATACAATCTGGTATATTGTAATGAATCACCGTGCGTACATCGGGCTTGTCGATACCCATGCCAAAGGCATTGGTACAAACCATAATATATGTTTTATTCTGAATCCAGTTGAGCTGCTTTTTGTTTCTTTCTTCCTTTGTTAAGCCGGCATGATAAAAACCGGCACTTAGGCCCTGTAATTGCAGTAAATGGGCTACATCTTTGGTTTGTTTGCGTGTACTGCAATACACAATACTACTTCCCGGTGCTTGTTGAAGTAATTCAATGGTTTTATTGACTTTACTGTGGGTTTCGTACACCGAATAAGCCAGTGTAGGCCGGGCAAATGATTGTTGAAATACAGCCGGTTGCCTTAGTTGCAATTGTTGAATAATATCCTTTTGTACAGCCAAAGTGGCCGATGCAGTGAGTGCCATAAATGGTACTGCATTGATGTAATCTTTTATTTGTGCAATACCCAGATAAGCAGGTCTGAAATCGTAGCCCCATTGCGAAATGCAATGTGCCTCATCCACCACTACCAGGTTAATCGGCAAATCAGGTAGAAAATGCATAAAGAGCTTATTCTGCAAGCGTTCGGGCGATACGTACAAAAAAGAAAATTTACCTGCTGCTGCCCGCTCTAAAACTAATTGCATTTCAAAATAGCTGAGTCCGCTTTCTATGGTAGTGGCGGTAATACCCAATTCACAGAGCCGGGATACCTGATCGTTCATTAATGCAATTAAGGGCGAAATAACCAATGCCATACCTCCTTTCAATAAAGCAGGTACCTGAAAACAAATAGATTTTCCACCACCGGTAGGTAATAAAGCCAGGGTATCTTTTCCTTCCAATACTGATTCAATGATTGGCAGTTGTAAGCCTCTAAAATCAGCATACCCCCAATACTGTTGCAATACTTCTTTCGGCGTTACAGATTTTTTATTCATTGTTGGGAATTGCTTTAATACCTGCATTCATGAAAAACTGCATAAAAATAACATGGAACTGATAATTATTCGCTGAAATTTGTTGAGGGTTTCGGTTAATGAATCATTCGGTTTTGGGAAAATGATTTTATATTGTTGTTTTATTCCTCATTATTCTAATAATTGGTTGGAGTATTAAAAAAATATTTTTATGAAGATTCGCTTACGGTATCGCCTTGTTGTAATGATGATTGTATGCATGGGTTTTCAGCAATTATTGCAAGCACAACAACCCGTGTTTAAAGTGATGCCCTTGGGCGTAAAAGGCGGATTGGATGAAAGCAATTTGTCGGCTTATTTGCTTGCCGTGAATGGCAGCAGCCGGTATATTGCATTAGATGCCGGTACCATTGATGCAGGCATACAAAAGGCCATACAGAAAACAATATGGAAGGGTACTACAACTACCGCTGTATTGAAGGATTCCATTCAGGGTTATTGTATATCGCACGGGCATTTAGACCATGTAGCCGGGTTAATCATCAATGCGCCAAACGATAGCAAAAAAAATATTTATGCTATGCCTTACTGTTTGCAGGTATTAGAGCAAAACTATTTTACCTGGCAAAGCTGGGCTAATTTTGGTGATGCAGGCATGCCACCATTTTTGAATACATATCATTATGTACCTCTTCAGGCCGGGAAAGAAGTGCCTTTGGAAGGAACAGAAATGCTGGTTACGCCATTTGTGTTACGCCATGGTACCAATTACAACAGTACCGCTTTTTTAGTTCGGTATACAACTGATTACCTGCTCTATTTGGGCGATACCGGCGCCGATACTATTGAGCATAGCCATCATTTACAACAATTATGGGCATCTGTTGCTCCTTTGGTGCAACAAAAAAAATTAAAAGCCATTTTTATTGAAGTATCATATCCAAATGAACAGCCGGAAACTCAGTTGTTTGGGCATCTTACCCCCAAATTATTGTTGAATGAAATGGATGTATTGGCTAATTTAACCGGTAAAAATACCATCAAAAATTTGTGCATTGTGGTTACGCATATTAAACCATTGGGTAATAATGAAGCCATCATTCAACAGCAGTTATTACAAAAAAATGCCCTGCACTTACAGTTCATTTTTGCCCAACAGGCAGTTCCAATGTTTTTTTAGCAGATTATTATATCACCTTTTTGTAATTTAACCGTACGCTGTTAATAGCCAATACCACATCGCTTAAACCCATGGCTAAAGTACCTAAAGCAGGATTTAAATAGCCAAATGCGGCAATGGGTATGGCTATGATGTTGTAGAAAAATGCCCAAAATAAATTTTCCTGAATAGTTTGGTAAGTGTGTTTGCCCAAACCCAAGGCCAGCGGAAGATGTGTTAGTCCGTGATTCATTAATACCACCTGTGCACTTTGCATGGCAATATGCGAGGCATCGCTGAGCGAAATACCTACGGTTGCTTTGGCTAATGCAGGTGCATCATTAATACCATCACCTATCATGGCAGTGGGGGTTTTGGCTGTAAGTTGTGCAATGATTTGTAATTTTTGTTCAGGCGTTTGTTCGCTATAAACGGTATCAATGCCTGCAATGGCAGCTATTTTCCCGCAATTGGTTGTTGAATCGCCACTCAATAAAATGGTACGAATATTTTTTTGATGGAGTTGTTGAATTACCTGTACTGCCTCCGGACGAATGGTATCTTCCACATCTAACCAGCCTAATAACAAATTATTTTTGGTAATGTAAGCATTGTGAGAATGGTCGGTTGTTAAATTGGCCACCTGATTGTAGGCGGTTGCCATATACACATTTCCTTCAGTATCTATTCCTTTCATACCTACCCCTTTTATTTCTTCAACCTTCGTAAAATGTGTAGGTACTACAGGTTTCCATTCCTTTACAATGGCTTTGGCAATGGGATGGGCGGCATATTTTTCTAAGGAAGCTACAATGCTTTGAAATGTTTCGGTATCAATATTGGTTTCAAATTGAGTGATGGAAAAATGCCCGGTTGTGAGTGTTCCCGTTTTATCAAATACCACTTGTTGAATGTCTTTAAACACCTCTAAACTTCTGGCATTTTTAAACAGAATGCCATTCTTTGCTGCACGGCCCAAACCTACGGCAATGGCGGCCGGTGTGGCCAACCCCATGGCACAGGGGCACGAAATTACTAAAACAGCAATACCTCTCAGTAAGCTGTTGCCAAAACCAATATTTGTAAAAAAATAATTGCCAATCATTGTTATTACTGCAATACTGATAACGGTGGGTACAAAGATGGCGCTAATTTTATCGGCTAATTGTTGAACGGGTGGTTTTTCAGCCTGTGCCTGTTTTACTAAATTTAAAATATTACTTAATACAGTATCTTTCCCCACTGCTGTTACCTGTGCTTTTACAGTGCCACTTTCAACGGTACTGCCACCAATCAGTAAGTCTTTTTTTGATTTATGAACGGGAACAGATTCGCCTGTTAATAATGATTCATTTACTTTTGCTTCACCCCATAAAATTTTACAGTCCATGGGTACCGGTTCTCCTGAATTAATAAGAATTAAATCGCCTACTCTTAATGTATCACTTTCTACCTGAAAAATTTGCTCCTGATGTTGGTCATCAAAAGCAATCATATTTGCTTTTGTTTTTTGCGTAACGGCCAAACTTCTGATGGCTTTTTGTGTTGTTTTTACCGATTTGTCTTCTAACCAGTTTCCCAAAAAAACCAAAGTAATAATGGCTGCTGTGGTTTCAAAAAACATAAAGTTGGCAGCACGGCCAACCAACATGCCATACAGGCTGTAAATAAATGCTGCAGTGGCACCTAAGGCAATTAATACATTCATATTAGGAATGCCATTGCGCAGGCTTTTGATGGCACTCTTCCCAAAAAAGCGCATGCCAACCCAGTACACGGGAATGGTTAAAGCTAATTGCACAAAGGGATTCATGAGTAGATGACTATGTACTACCATGTGCAACATTAAGGGCAGAGTAAAAATGGCGCAGAATAAAAAACGCTGCCCATGATTAGTAAACCGAAATGGTTGGTGCTGTGTTGATTTAATTTCATTTGGAAGAATATCCTCATTTTTTACATGATAACCCAAACTTTCAATGCCTTTTAGCAAAATAGTTTTTTGAGTGTTATCTTTTAAATCAAAATTCACTTCGCCGCCAATAAAACTCACCTTTACATTATCTACCCCTTTTTCTTCTAAATATTGATGAATAGTAAGTGCACAATTAGTGCAACTCATTCCCTCTACTTTCCAGGATATATTTTCCATAGGGCAAAATTAATTTAGTTATGGGTTAGTTATCCTTATGTAGGTAGGAATATCTTTGCCCTATGGATGCAATTTTTACTTTATCTGAATTGCCGGCAATGATTCCTTATTTGGTAGAAGAGGGAAAAAACACCCATACCTGGTTGTTTGAAGGGCCAATGGGTGCCGGGAAAACCACTTTAATTCATGCTTTGGCGGAATATTATGATATTCAGCAATCGGTGAGCAGCCCCACTTATGCGCTGGTGAATGAATATACCACAGCAACGGGTACAATCATTTACCACATGGACTGGTACCGACTAAAAGATGAAGAGGAGGCTATCAATGCAGGTATAGAAGAATTGGTGCTTCAGCAATTTTGTTGGATAGAATGGCCGGAAAGGGCTATTGGCATTTTACCTGATGATGTTTTTATTATTAGGATGTTGGTAGTAAATGAAACCACAAGAAGAGTCATAACCGAATATTCCAGCCAATCATTTACCCCTTTACATTTGTGATAAATACTGTATTTTTATTACCCTTATTCAACGATTTATTTAAAGCAAATATATGTCGTCAAAAAAGCCGATTATTTCTACTTCATTCAGTTACGAAACACTGGAAGAAACTTTAGACATTAAACCCCGGGGCTTACCCCTTGAAATAGGGTTGCCTAAAGAAACGGCTTTTCAGGAAAACAGAATATCATTAACGCCGGAAGCAGTGCGTGTAATGGTAATGAATGGGCACAGGGTAGTAGTGGAACATAAGGCTGGTGAAGGCAGTAATTATACTGATAAGGATTATAGTGAGGCGGGTGCCAGCATTGTTTACCATCATTCAGAAGTTTTTAAAGCCCCCTTATTATTGAAAAGTGCACCGGTAGTAATGGAAGATATTCCCCTGCTACAAATGCATCAAACCATTATCTCACCTATTCATCATTCGGCCTTAAAAGGGGAAATATTGGAAAAAATGATGGAAAAGAAAATTACTGCTTTAAGCTTTGAAAATTTGAAAGATGAACACGGCAGTTACCCGATTGTACGCAGCATGAGCGAAATTGCAGGCGGTGCATTAATGCTCATAGCCGGACAATACTTAAGTAGCTTTAACAAAGGCAAGGGAGTACTGTTAGGTGGCGTAAGTGGTATACCACCTACTAAAGTAATTATTATAGGTGCAGGTACTGTTGGCGAAGTAGCTACCCGAAATGCATTGGCATTAGGTGCCAGTGTTAAGGTGTTTGATAATAATGTGTACCGTTTAAAACAATTGCAAAATAATTTAGGCCAACGGGTATGGACGAGTGTGTTGGAACCCGGCATTTTATCGAAACAATTAAAAACCTGCGAAGTGGCCATTGGTGCATTGAGCAGCGATTATGGCCGGGCACCGGTAGTGGTTACAGAAGAAATGGTGGCTGCTATGCGCCCCGGAAGTATTATTATTGATGTGGCTATTGATCGTGGTGGTTGTTTTGAAACCAGTGAATTAACTACCCACGAAAAGCCGGTTTTTTTAAAGCATAATGTAATTCATTACTGTGTGCCTAATATACCCAGTGGGTTTGCCCGAACAGCCAGTCAGGCTATTAGTAATGTATTAATGCCTTTGTTGTTAGAAATTAGTGATGAAGGAGGGATGGAAGAAATGGTTTGGCACAGTATTAACCTGCGGGAAGGTATTTATTTGTTTAAAGGTGCATTAACCGATTTTTATCTGAGTCAAAAATTCAACTTAAAATACAATGATTTGAATTTGCTGATAGCCAGCAGGCGTTATTAGGGCCGATTACTTATAATCGGTGATGGAAATTTTTTGTTGGCAAAAATCCATTTCAGCAACATCATTGCTACTTACTATAATGGTTCTGGAACCGGCATATTCCGCAATTAAATCATGGTAAAGCGCATATCCTTCTGTATCTAAATTGGTACAGGGTTCGTCTAATAACAATACCGGTGTATTGGAAAAGATGGCTTGTGCTAATTTTATTCTTTGCACCATGCCGCTGCTGTAATAGCGTATTTGTTTGTTAGCTGCTGCTGACAATCCAATTTTTTCTAAAATATAAGGAATGGAAAGATTGGGTAGCAATGGTTTAAATTGTGCATGAAACTGCAAAAATTCAGTTGCCGTCATTTCTTCAATTACATCTAAATAAGGAGCAACAATAGATAGTTGCCGGTGTACTTCATCTTCGGGAACAGTTAATCCTTTATCATTGTGCCATATACATTTTCCCTCACTCACTCTAATAGCCATAGCAATGGCTTGCAGTAAAGTGCTTTTGCCACTGCCATTGGGGCCGATAATGGCATAAGAAGTAGATGGGGAGAAAATAAAGCTTACATACCTGAATATCCAGTCGCGGTTAAATTTTTTGCCTGCATCTTGTAATTCAATGTTCATGGTTGGGTAGTAAATAGGCCGGGATGATGTAAATTAATCCTCATCACTAACGCCGGAAGCAAATTTTTTAATGATGCCCCGACCACTTTCTCTGATAAAAGTGACAATTTCATCTCTTTCGTCGCTTGCGGGCAATTCTTCTTCAATAAATGCCAGTGCCTGAGAAGTATTAAAGCCTTTATTGAAAATAATGCGATAAATATCAATGATATGATTAATTTTTTCTAATTCAAAGCCCCTTCTTTTTAATCCAATACTGTTTACGCCGCCATAACTTAGTGGGTTACGTACTGCTTTAATATAGGGGGGAACATCTTTACTCACCAAACTGCCGCCAGCTATGTAGGCATGCTGTCCAATTTGTACAAATTGATGAACGGCACTTACGCCGGCAATCCAGGCCCAATCGCCCATTACTACATGGCCTGCTACCTGAACACTATTACTTAAAATACAGTTGTTGCCTATTTTGCAATCATGTGCAATATGGCTGTAGGCCATAATCAGGCAATGGCTGCCAACAGTGGTTTTCCATTTATCGGCAGTGCCGCGGTTAATGGTTACAAATTCGCGAATGGTGGTATGGTCGCCTACCTCAACGGTTGTTTTTTCACCATAGTATTTTAAGTCTTGTGGAATTGCGCCTAAAACAGCTCCGGGAAAAATTCTACAATTTTTACCAATTCGTGTACCATCCATAATGGTAACATTACTGCCAATCCAGGTGCCTTCGCCTATCTGTACATCACCATGTATTACAGTGAAAGGATCTATTTTAACATTGGCTGCTATTTTAGCATTGGGATCTATGTACGTGTAGGGATGTGTCATCCGCTTTGTTTTATTGATTTGTGCTATTCCGTTTTGCATGGCGGAATAGACTTTAAAAAATAGGCCATTGTTTAACGGCCGATACAAAAATAGAAATATTAGGAATAGTTTAAGGTTTAATTGCGTTTTACGAGTTGTGCCACCAAATTAGCTTCGGTTGCAACTTTACCGCCAACATATACTATACCTTTCATTTCGCAGATACCTCTTCTAATGGGGCTGATAAACTCCATTTTTAAAATCATGGTATCCCCGGGCAATACCTTTTGTTTGAATTTACAGTTGTCAATTTTCAAAAAATAGGTATCATAGTCACCTTCCGGAAGGGTATTGATGCAAAGAATACCACCGGTTTGAGCCAAAGCTTCAATTTGTAATACGCCAGGCATAACAGGGTTATTGGGGAAGTGCCCCTGGAAGAACCATTCATTAAACGTAACATTTTTTACCCCTACAATATGGGTATCGGTTAGTTCAATAATTTTATCAACCAGCAAAAATGGAAAGCGATGGGGTAATGTTTTCTCAATCCGTTGCAGGTTAAAGATGGATGGCGCAGCCGGATTGTATACCGGCACATCTTTAACGTGTTTATTTTTTTTAATGTATTGTTTTATTTTTTTTGCAAATTCAACATTGGTGCTGTGGCCGGGACGGTTCGCAATAATGCGTGCTTTAATAGGGTATCCAATCAGGGCTAAATCGCCAACCACATCTAATAATTTGTGGCGGGCAGGCTCATTCGGGAAGCGTAATTCTAAATTATTTAAATAGCCTTCACTTTTTACCTCAATTTTTTCGCGTTTAAAAGTTTTGGCTAATCGCTCCATTTCGCCATCCGTTAATGGTTTATCTACCACTACAATGGCATTATTAATATCGCCGCCTTTAATCAGATTATTGTCTAGCAGCATTTCTAATTCATGCAAAAAAACAAAGGTTCGGCAGGGGGCAATTTCGTTTTTAAAATCTTTGATGGATTTTAATCCGGCATGTTGGGTACCCAGTACGGGGCTGTTAAAATCAATCAGTGTGGTAATTTGATAATCAATAGCCGGCATGGCTACCATTTCAACCCTTTTCTTTTCATCGTACAGGTAAATATTTTCATCTATGCTGTACCAGGCTTTAGCGGCATCCTGCTCTGCAATTCCGGCTTCTTCAATAAAACTGATGAAAGGTGCGGAACTACCATCCATAATGGGTATTTCAGGTCCGTTAATTTCTATTAAAACGTTATCAATTCCCATTCCTACTAATGCCGCCAGAATATGCTCAACCGTGCTTACTTTGGCATCGTCCACCTGTAAGGTGGTGCCACGTGAAGTATCGGTTACTAAATCGCAATCGGCTTTAATGATGGATTGGCCGGGTAAATC
>JAKAKY010000260.1 GCA_021824365.1 Bacteroidota bacterium
TACACAGAGATATAAAAAGTTGAAAATTGGGCAGCCTGTAGTGTCATAACACTTGGCGATTTTACGTAATGCGGATGTAGTGAATGCAATCCGTAATAGCAAAACTATTTAGTACTCAATTAATTAACCCAAGTTGCTAGTTATTAAACAAGTTTATTAAAGGTAAATCCGATAATAAACATCAATATTTTGAGCAGGAATCCTTTAAAGGTTACTGCATGAATCTTTCTGAGAAACAATCCCTTTATTATGGAAAAGGTAGTTTCAATTCCTTTACGCATCTGTAATTTCAAAAATCGTATCCACGGTTCATCCGGCCTTTTACTGTTACTTTTTCGCTGGTTCATCAGCTCAATTAAGTCGGCTTCTCTGGCATCTTCTTCTATTATATAATCAGTATAAGCACTGTCGCCATAGATTTTACTTTCCGGTGCTACAGTCATCGGTAATTTTTTTAATGCCTGCACATCACTTTCGCTGACGGGCACAAAACAAAACTCTACCGGAATACCGCTGCTGGTAGTAAGCACTTGCACCTTTACATCATAAAAATACCGGCGCATACTGCATTGCTTTCCTCTCCATTGTTTGCCCTGCAACAGTCTGCATCGGCTGATGCGAATGTTGTTACATACAGCTACCGGAAAAGAAGCTATTACATAGTCACTAGCCCCGGCTATCGTTTTGAGTTGCTGACCTACCTGAAAAAATAAACTGCAAAGTAATTCCTCCAACTGATGCAGCCTCCTGCAAAAGCGGCTTTTATCCAACATCTGAGGGATCATCCCCGTCATTCTCATCATGTGTCGGCTATGGTTCATGTGCCCACCAAAATAAAGAGCTGATACAATCGCCGTGGTAATTACTTCGCTGTCACTTACTTTTCTTCGGCTATCTTCCTGATGAGCTACTGCTTTTAATAAATCATCCACTAAACAGAAAATACCTATAATTTTATCTTCGCTGAGCATCGGTAAAGGGGTTTTAAGTGTGGAAACTCAAAATTATTCTTTATCCGATGTTCTTTTTAACTAGCAACTTGGGTTATATAATATAGTGTTCAATTTGCCCGATGGAAAAGGCAAAGGTACTTTTATTTGGGAGCCTTTAAATACATGGTAAGCATTGTTTGATAAAACGGGCCATGCCAATGCTTACCTGCCTTTATATGATACCTTGCACAAAATGTATTTAATGAAGTAATAGGAAGTAGATAACAACCATTTATTTGCCATTAGTATTGTAATGTTTTATTATCATTTACATGAATCAATCACTCTGGATATTAATTGTTGCCTGGTTGCTTTTTGCCGTCATACATAGTTTGGCTGCTGCTTTAAGGTTTAAAAATTGGCTGCGCAAGTGGATGGGGCATTGGTTTCAATATTATCGCCTGTTGTATTCATTGTTTGCATTAGTAAGCATGTGTAGTATTTTGTATTACCAGTTTCATTTACCCGGTAACGCCATTTTACTGCATCAACATATACGTTATGCATTTGGAATAGCAATGGGCGTGGCAGGTTTGGCATTGATGAGCATTACTATCCGTAAATATTTTTTTAACCTCAGCGGTATTGATGTGTTTTGGAAGAAAAAAACGGCTACAGCCTTAGATACTTCCGGGGTGCACCAATGGGTTCGGCATCCTTTGTACTTAGGCACATTATTATTTGTTTGGGCCTGGTTTCTGTTTTCACCATTGGTTACCAACTTAATTACCTGTATCATGATTAGCCTGTATACGTGGATTGGAATGTATTTTGAAGAAAGGAAATTAGTACAGGAATTTGGTGATGAATATATTGCTTATCAAAAACGGGTTCCGATGATTATTCCCTTTCTTAAAAAACACAATTTTCATATGGGGTAGGCTTGATCGTATTTGCAAAAATTTTTCTATCAGCATATCTATGCCAATCAATTAACTAATTTAGGCAAACGGGGTATCAATACTATGTGCCGGTTTAGAAAACCAGTGTGGTCCATCTTCGGCTATATAAGCACAATCTTCCAATCGCAAACCCATTTCACCTGAAATAACAATGGTAGGCTCTACACTAAAACACATACCTGCCTGAATAGGTTGTTTATTGCCATTCACCATATTGCCCCATTCATGTCCATCCATACCAATGCCATGTCCGGTTCTGTGCGGGCAGCCGGGTAATTGATAACCGGGCCCAAATCCGGCATCTATTAATACTTTTCGGGCAGCATGGTCCACATTTTCGCAGGGCTGTCCAATTTGTGCAGCGGCAAAACCTGCTGCCTGTGCTTGCTTCTCTAAATCCCAAATAAGGCGTTGGCGTTGTGTAGGTGAGGCACCAAATACAATGGTTCGGGTAATATCAGAGGTATAGCCTTCTACCAAACAACCACAGTCCATTAATAAAATATCTCCTTTCTTTAAATGTTGTGGTTGTATACTGCCATGCGGTAAAGCCGAGGCAGGGCCAATTGTTACCAAAGCACCATCCGATGATGCACCCATTTTACGCTGAGCCTGACCAATGATAGCGGAAATATCATTGTTCGACATGCTTTCTTTTACATGAGCTGCTGCAAACTGAATAGCTGCAAGAGTAATATCATTGGCTTTTTGTAACAAGGCAATTTCGGCCGGCGATTTAATGAGCCGGCAAGGAATACTAATGGCATCGCCACTAATAAAATGCATGTTTGGCGCAGCTTTGCGCAAACCATCAAATATAAAAAACCGTAAACGCTCTTCTATACCAATATTGCCGCCGGTAATGCCATTTTGATGTAATACTTTCACTATTTTTTCATACGGACTTTCATCTTCCTGCCATACATGAACGCCTTTGCCAATCACTAATAGTTCATTTAAACGGTCGGCTTCAAAAGCGGGGCTAACATAGGTTACCTTTCCTTTTACAGGTATAATGGCTACCATGGTTCTTTCACTGGGCCACCAACGGATTCCGGTAAAATAATTTAAGGAAGTACCGGCATCTAAAATTAAAGCCTGTATTTGGTTGCTTCGCATCAGTTGTTGTGCCTTGGTAATGCGTTGTTGCCGTTCAGCAACAGTAATGGGTTTAACATTGCCGGTCATATTGTGTAAACTACTCCAGTCGGGGTCTTTATAGGCATTGTTTTTAGTAAAGGCGGTGATGCCCGAAAAAAAAGAAACTGATGCCGCACTGCCGGCGGAGTATTTTAAAAATTTTCTGCGTTCTATGCTCATGGTTGCTAAGTTGAATAGTTTGAAATAGGTATGAT
>JAKAKY010000060.1 GCA_021824365.1 Bacteroidota bacterium
ACCACTTCTCTTTTTATTTCCATGCCTGCCAGAAAGAAAAAAAAGGCCATCAATAGATCATTAATGACTAAAATAGGAGAATTGGGCAAATGAATCCCAAATACACTAAAACTGTGCGCTTCAGTACCATTAAAATGCATATGCCATACATGTGCATAGTTAGTACCAACATCAGGCGTATTACTTACAATTAATGAAATGGCTGTACATGCCAGCAAAATAATACCAATAGAACGGCTGTCGTGCATAAATGCCAATAACGGATAAACCCATTTTTGTGATTTATCTTTTAGAGTTACACTCATATACGGAATATTTTAGCAGTAAATTAAAATAATATGGAGCAAGTGTACATTATTTTAATTAAAAAAAGACAGGTGCAATATAGTATAAAATGTTTATTGCTTTTGATGCATGGCATATAAAATGCCACCTGATAAATGCCCGAGAAATAACGGGTCACTATAAGATGCATCAGTATGGCCTAAAGCTGTGTAAAATGCCCTTCCACCATCAAATGAATGATACCAGCTCATGGGGTGATAATCACCATTTTCACCTCCATGATAACTTTTTTCATTAATGGTGATTAAAACATGAACACTATCCCAGTGGGTGTCTTTGAAATTATACCATTCATCCCAACGGTTCCAGAAAGCGGGTAAATGTTTGGTAGCAATAAAATGATTATTTGTCACATTTAATGTTGCATTTTGTTGTGCAGGATGACTTTTGAAATAGGCGCCTACCAGACGGTTATACCAGGGCCAGTCATATTCCGTATCGGTAGCTGCATGTACACCAACATATCCACCTCCTTGTTGAATATAGCGTTGAAATGCTGCTTTTTGTGCATCATTTAATACTGCTCCGGTAGTGCTTAAAAAAATTATCGCTTTGTATTGCTTTAAGTTAGCATTGGTAAAGGCATTGCTATTGGTAGTAGTGTCTACCATAAAATGATTTTCTTTGCCTAACTTTTGAATGGCTTGAATACCAACTGCAATGGATTCATGATGATAACCCATTGTTTTACTGAATACCAAAACTTTGGCTTCTTTTTTAGAAAAAGAGCAAAGTACTATTAGACAAAACAAAAACATACTATTAGCAAGCATTCTTTTCATATAGGCAATATTAGCAGTTGAAAAATGAAGTTGTTATCACAGGATAATCGCATTCATAAGTTATTAAGTACACATCAGTAAACTAAAATTAACTTCGATGGAACTTCAATAATAATTATTCGGTTGTACGGAATCAAACACCACAACTTTTTCCCATAAATGACTGCATGTTTCGATAAAATGCAAATGAATGGGATGAGTTTGGTATATTTCTTCCTCAGTTATATTTTCAAAAATGGCTAACCATGAAAAATGATATCCTCTTTCTATCACATTTCTGTTGGTAGACGCCGGCACGCCAATATGGAAACTTTTTATCTCAGGAACTTTACTCAGGGCTTGTAAACCCTTGTATAGCTGCTGATGTGCTGCGTGACTATCGGGTTCCTTCAACCAAAAATAGACATGGTGGATAAAATAATCAGGAGGTATCATTTTATTTGTATTTGTATTATTCGTTATGGCGCAATCATTGGTTAGTGAATATTTAAGAGCTTAAAAGCTGCATTCCGAATGCTGCCTTGCAACCCAATTGTTATTTTAAAATTCAATTTATGGTTTTTATACAACAACTGAAAAATTTAGCAGCATCCATTTACAAAAGTTTTTGTGTTTTTAACAAATGTCAATTGCATTGAACACTATTTAAATTCTCCAAAAACCTTTCTAAGCGTATCCGCAATTTCACCTAAGGTGCAATACTGCTCAACAGCTTCAATAACCACTGGCATTAAATTGGTATTTTTGAGGGCTGCATTTTGAATATTGGTTAAACAATGTTCTACTTCTGTAGCATTACGCTTTTCTCTTAATTGTTCTAATTTTTTTATCTGTACTAAGCGTATTTTGTCATCAATTTTAAAACCTGGTATTGTGGTGTCATCTGCTATTGTAAATTGATTAACGCCTACTATAATTTTCTCACCCGATTCAATTTGTTGTTGATATTGATAGGCGCTTTTGGCTATTTCATTTTGAATGAAGCCTGCTTCAATGGCTGCAACACTTCCACCTATTGCATCAATTTGTTGTATCAGTTCCCAGGCTTTTTGCTCCACTTCATTGGTAAGCGTTTCAACAAAATAACTACCTGCAAGCGGGTCAACAATATCTGCAATACCACTCTCATATGCTACAATTTGTTGGGTTCTTAAGGCAGTTCTGGCAGCTTCTTCAGTAGGTAAACTCAATGCCTCATCATATCCGTTTGTATGTAAACTTTGTGTACCCCCCAAAACCGCAGCAACAGTTTGTAAAGTAACGCGACTAATATTAATAATGGGCTGTTGGGCAGTAAGCGTGCTACCACCTGTTTGTGTATGAAAGCGCAGCATCATGGCTTTTTCATCTGTGGCACCCATAGATTGCATTATTTTCGACCACATGCGTCGTGCTGCTCTGAATTTGGCAACTTCTTCAAATAAATTGTTGTGTGCATTAAAGAAGAAGGAGAGGCGTTTTCCAAATACATTAATATCTAATCCTTTTTCTAATGCAGCCTGCACATATGCCTTACCGTTACTTAAAGTAAAAGCAATTTCCTGTACAGCGGTGCTACCCGCTTCGCGAATATGATAACCTGAAATGGAGATGGTATTCCATTTAGGCAACTCTTTTGCGCACCATTCAAAAATATCCGTTATAATACGCATGGAAGGTTTAGGCGGATAGATATAAGTGCCCCTTGCAGCATATTCTTTTAATATATCATTTTGGATGGTACCTGAAATTTTAAACAAATCGGCTCCCTGCTTTTTTGCCAATGCTACGTAAAATGCCAATAAAATAAAACCGGTTGCATTGATGGTCATGGAAGTGGAAACCTTTTCAAGAGAAATGCCTGCAAATAATTGCTCCATATCTTCAATACTATTAATGGCAACGCCTACTTTTCCTACTTCACCTTCGGCTAAAGGATGATCACTATCGTAACCAATTTGTGTGGGCAAATCAAATGCAACGCTCAATCCGCTAACACCTTGTGCCAATAAATAATGGTATCTTTTATTGCTTTCTTCGGCAGTTGAAAAACCGGAGTATTGCCGCATTGTCCATAATTTTCCCCGATACATATCTGGTTGTATGCCTCGTGTAAATGGAAATTTACCGGGCATTTCAGCATTGATTGTTTCTACTATGGGAAGTACATCTTTTACAGTATATACGGTTTGTATGTTAATACCCGAATCTGTTTTTTTTTCTAAACTCATAGCATTTTATTTTTAAGATAAAACCTGTTTTGCTTCGTGGCTGATAATTTCACTGGCTACTTCACATAAATTTCCTTTTTTATCAGTCATCATATATTCTAACAGCAATTTGTTGAGATCAGTACCGGAAGCATCTGGCGATAAGTTTTGCGCCAATTGATTAATGATATAAATATTTTGATCTTTTAAGTTTTTAACGGCTTTCCACGCATCGGCACTTACATAAATTTGTTGTGTAATGTTGTGTTCAAACTCTTGTTTTATGGTTTGGGTTAATAGTACCTGTGTTTCCATTGCTGAAGTGCCGGGTGTATTTAATCGGGAAACTAAATTAGGTATGGCAATTCTGTCTACCAATAAAACCAAGCGTTCATAAGCTTGTAATTGCATGAGTTGGGTATTGGCATCATTGGAAGGGGATAAAATAGGGGAGGCTCCCTTTGCTTTATTTTTCGCTGGCCAAAAATTCCATAATACATTTAAAATAATGAGTGCAATCAGGATACTAAAAATTACGGTGTTATTCATGTTTTTACTGTGATTATTTAAACAAAAATAGCTGAAACCAAATGTAATACAAGCAAACAGATATGTACTTAATTTCGTTAAACGTAAATGCCTGCAGGTATACAATTGATAAACGAGTGTAAATTTGCATTAACAAAAATCATTTCTTCTATATGTTAAATACAACAATACAAGTACCCATCACTTTTACGCACAGTGCTATAACCGAAATTAAACGTTTAATGCAGCAAGATGGTTTTGATGCTACCAAACTTTTGCGTGTAGGTGTAAAAGGAGGGGGGTGCAGTGGTATGACGTATGTTTTGGAATTTGACCATCAGGAACCGGCCGATAATGTTTATGCAATAGAATACTTAACTTTTTTAATAAATAAAAGCCATGAATTATATTTATATGGCATGCAAATTGACTGGCAGGATGGGTTGAATAATCGAGGATTTACTTTTTCAAACCCCAATGCTTCGGCTACATGCGGTTGCGGCAGTTCATTTGCTGTATAAAGTAATCATTCAAAAAAGCCTCATTTCGGTATGGTAACGAAACAAGGCTTTCATCAAATATTTCAAGTACAGTTATTTGCTTTGCATTTCTTTAATAGCTGCAGTAAGTTTAGGTACCACTTCAAATGCATCGCCAACAATGCCATAGTCTGCTGCCTTAAAAAATGGTGCTTCCGGATCTTTATTAATTACCACAATGGTTTTACTTCTATTCACACCTGCTAAATGCTGAATAGCACCTGAAATGCCAATAGCAATGTATAAATTAGGTGCAATTTGTACACCGGTTTGTCCAACATGTTCATGGTGTGGCCGCCAGTGTGCATCGGCAACCGGACGGCTACAGGCAGTAGCTGCATGCAACACATGCGCCAAATCTTCAATCATACCCCAATTTTCCGGCCCTTTTAATCCACGTCCGCCGCTTACTACAATATCCGCTTCACTCAGTGGTACTTCACCACTTACTTTATTAGTGGCCACAACTTGTATGGTTGCATTTGGTACCGTTACTTCTAATGCTTCAACAGTTGCATTTTCGGTAATCATTTGTATACCAAAACTATTGGGGTTAAGTGTTATTACTTTAATGGGCGAGGTAATATTTACTAAGGCAAAAGCCTTGCCGCTAAATACGGTTTTTTTCACTACAAATCCATTATCGTTTTGTGGCAAAGCACAAGCACCTGTTACTAATCCGGCTTTTAATTGTACTGCTACCCCCGGTGCAACAGCTTTACCGGTTTGTGTATGACTGAATATGACAATAGATGCATCTACCTGTTTCACTACATTGGTAATTACCGTTGCAAATACCTGAGCATCTACATGATTGAAGATATCTTTTTGAATTTGATATACTTTACTAATACCATAATTGCCCAATTGAGTTAAACCGTCTGCTACATTGCCTAACACCAATGCCAATGCGTTGGTATTCATTTGTTTTGCAACAGCAGCACCATAAGCCGCAGCCTCGAATGAAGCTTTTTTTAAATGGCCTTCAGACTGATCAATAAATATTAAAACAGACATATAATTATATTTTTTTATTGAAAGAATGCGTAGTTCCTGCTTAAAGTTGTGTAGTTGGTTAAATGGTTAAATTACTTTTGCTTCTTCGTGCAACAATTTAACCAGTGTTGCCACGTCATCTGCAGGCACTAATTTAACACCTGCTTTAGCCGGTGGTAGTTCATATGCAACAATATGGGTTAATGCTTCAATAGCAACAGGGGGAACTACTTTTAAGGGTTTGGTTCTGGCTGCCATAATACCCCGCATATTTGGAATGCGTTGCTCCGCCATTCCTTTTTGGCAACTGATCACTGCAGGAAGGGTTACTGCATCTACTTCTTCGCCACCTTCAATTTCTCTGGTAACTTTCGCTTCGCTGCCATTCAATTCAAATTGTGTTGCCAGTGATAGGTAAGGAACTTGCAATTTAGCTGCCAACATACCACCTATGGCAGAGCCATTATAATCAATGGTTTCTTTCCCTGTAAAAATTAAATCATAATTGCCTTCTTTGGCAACTGCTGCAATTTGTGAAGCTATTACATAACTATCATCGCTTTCAGTATCTACTCTAATGGCTTCATCGCCGCCAAGCGCTAAAGCTTTACGTATAATGGCATCACAATCGGCACCGCCAACCGTAATTAAATGTAAAATAACGGATGGGTCTTTTTCTTTCAATTCAATGGCTTTTACTAAGGTATACCATTCATCATACGGATTAATAATCCATTGAACACCTGCATCTTCAAATTGCGCATTGTTGTTTTTAAATGCAATTTTTGAAGTAGTATCAGGTGTTTTACTAATACAAACTAAAATTTTCATATGTGCGTTTTTAGATGAAACAATATTTTTAAGCGGATGTTACACTTGTTCAACAAATTTTTTAAAAAATTAGTTGTTTATGCAACTATTAGCAAATATAATAACCTTTTTCTTCAAAGTTTGTTCCGGTCAAAAAAACTTCCATTAATTTTAAAAATTGCTCCAAATTGATGACCAAAATCTTGTATTAAAATTTTCAGAAAATGAACAGAATTGAACAACTCAATAACTTTTTGAAAGAAAATCCGAAAGATAATTTTGTAAGGCATTCATTGGCATTGGAATACATTAAAATGGGTGATGATTTGAAGGCAAGAATTTTGTTTGAAGAAATTTTAAACGATTCGCCAGATTATGTTGGCAGCTACTATCATTTGGCCAAATTATTAGAAAGGCTTCATCAAACCAATTTAGCAATTGAATGGTATGAAAAGGGTATGTTAGCAGCCAGGCATGCCAATGATATGCATGCATATAAAGAATTACAGAGTGCGTATGAAGACCTTATTTATTAAAATTTTTTAAACCTTTAAACGGTAAATATTCCATAACTTTAAAATTAAAACGATTGTGCTATGTTAACGCATGAAACAGTTGTATTTCATCCTGAAAAATATATAACACCCGTTGGTAATACTTTAAACTGTAAGGGCTGGATACAAGAGGCTGCTTTACGTATGTTACTCAACAATTTAAATCCGGAAGTAGCAGAAAAACCGGAGGAATTAATTGTTTATGGTGGAAGAGGGAAAGCGGCCAGAAATATCCCGGCACTTGATTTAATTATTAAAGCTCTTAAAGACTTAAACAATAATGAAACATTGTTGGTGCAAAGTGGTAAACCGGTAGCTATTTTAGCTACGCATGAAGATGCGCCCAGGGTGCTTATTTCCAATTCACAGTTAGTACCCAAATGGGCAACTTGGGAACATTTTGATGAATTAGAAAAAATGGGGTTGATGATGTACGGACAAATGACTGCAGGCAGTTGGATTTACATCGGTTCTCAAGGTATCGTGCAAGGTACTTTTGAAACATTTGCTGCAGTAGCCAAAAAACATTTTAATGGTACATTGGCCGGAACCCTTACCGTTACAGCGGGTTTAGGCGGAATGGGTGGTGCCCAGCCCTTAGCCGTTACCATGAATGATGGTGTATGTTTGGTAGCCGAAGTAGAAGAATGGCGAATAGATAAAAGGCTGCATACCTGTTACTTAGATGTAAAATGTTTATCGATGGATGAAGCCATTGATAAAGCTTTATTGGCTAAAAAAAATCGTGAAGCAATCAGTATTGGTGTGCTATGCAATGCCGTGCATTTGTTAGAACGATTGATTGAAAGAAACATTTCGGTGGATGTGTTAACCGATCAAACCTCGGCACATGACCCTTTAATTGGATATATACCGCATACCCTTACCAATGCGCAGGCCAATGTGTTGCGGCACGATAATCCCGAAGCATATACTGCTTTGAGTTATGAAAGCATGAAGTTGCATGTAGCACATATGTTATCACTTCAGGCAAAAGGTGCTATTACTTTCGATTATGGTAACAACATTAGGGCAAGAGCAAAAGAGGCCGGATTGCAAAATGCATTTGAATTTCCGGGATTTGTTCCTGCTTATATCCGTCCGTTATTTTGTGAAGGGAAAGGGCCTTTTAGATGGGCCGCATTAAGTGGAGATCCGGCTGATATAGCTGCAACCGATCAGTGTATTCTTGAATTATTTCCCGAAAATGAAGGTTTAAAGAAATGGATTACGATGGCGCAAAAACGCATTGCTTTTCAAGGGTTACCTGCCCGCATTTGTTGGCTTGGACAAGGAGAAAGAGAAAAAGCGGGTTTGGCATTTAATGAATTAGTTAAAAAGTGCATTGTTAAAGCGCCCCTTGTAATTGGTCGCGACCATTTAGATACCGGCTCTGTGGCTTCTCCCAACAGAGAAACCGAAGCTATGTTAGATGGGAGTGATGCAGTAGCTGACTGGCCTATTTTAAATGCTCTGGTAAATACGGCTGCAGGCGCCGGTTGGGTAAGTTTGCACCATGGTGGAGGGGTGGGCATGGGCTACAGTATACATGCAGGTATGGTAATAGTGGCTGATGGTACGGATGCTGCTGCTACAAGATTAGCCAGGGTATTGAGAAATGATCCGGGTATGGGCGTAATTCGGCATGCAGATGCAGGATATGAGATTGCTTTGGTAACTTTACGCCAACATGGTTTAAGTATTTTAGAACGATTAAAATAAAAAAATACCTGCATAAAAACTTTGATTATATGCAGGTATTTGATATAACACTCTTCAATTAAGCTACCGCAATTGTCTTGGTTAGGGGCATTTTTTCTGCTTTAAATGGTAAATAAATTTTTAATATTCCATCCTGACAGGAAGCTTGAATGTTATCGGTTAAAACATGGTCAGTTAAACTGAATACCTTTTTAAAAGCCTGATCTGCAAAATCCTGTTGTATCCATTTTTTTGAATGATTTTCAACCGGTGCTGTGGGTTGGTACTCAATAGTTAAAAGCCCATTGTCTGTTTTTATCTGAAAATTTTCTTTTTTTCTGCCAGCCGCCATTAATTCAATTTCAAAAGCAGTGGGTGTTTTATAAATATTAACCGGAACCATAAAATAATTACTTTTTTCTCTGAAAGTATTCCTATACGGGTTGCGGTTAATAAAACCATGTTGTGTATTGTATTGCATATCGGTAAATTTTATTGAGCCTTCTTTTTCAAATCTTATTCCGAAAGGAAATTTATTGTAAAATATGCTATATTGGCATTTTTTTATTCATAAAACGACTATTTGGCATTTTCGATTCAGGTAAAAAGGAATGATTGTCTGAATGGTTGAAGCAGTTAATTGATTAATTTTGCCTCATAAACATGAAAATATGTATCCTGAAGAGATTGTAATACCCATGAAATCGGAATTAACCGAAAGTGGCTTTGAGGAAATGCTTACAGCAGCTGATGTAGATGAAACACTTCAAAAAAAAGGTACAACACTGGTTGTGGTTAATTCAGTTTGTGGTTGTGCAGCAGGAAGCTGCCGACCCGGTGTTTTAATGGCTGTGCATAATGCCACAAAAAAACCCACTCGTTTAGCTACTAGTTTTGCGGGTTTTGATATTGAAGCTGTTAACAAAATCAGAGAGCATTTATTGCCTTATCCACCCTCATCACCAGCCATTGCTTTATTTAAAGATGGCAAGTTAGTGAGCATGATTGAACGTCATCAAATAGAAGGCAGGCCGGCACAAGTACTTGCGCAATACCTGATTCATGAATTTGAACAATATTGTAACTAATGTTTTGTACTTTGTTATAGATGTGTTAGTAATGTACGAAGTCCCGTTTCTACGGGACTTTTCTTTTTGTAGAAAACAGAATAATGTACACATTTGGCAATTTCTAATTAACATTGCAGTTCAAATTTTCACATCAAAAAAAGGCTATGTATCCAAACCTGTATTATGTATTCAAAGACTTATTTGGGGTAGAATGGAACGGATTAAAATTAATTAACTCATTTGGTTTTTTTGTAGCGATTGCTTTTGTAGTTTCTGCATGGGTGCTTACATTGGAATTAAAACGCAAACAGTCGGCCGGTATTTTAACTTATACAGAAAAAACGATTATAGTAGGAGGAGCGGCCAGTATGCAGGAACTGTTGCTGAATTTTGTGTTGGGATTTATTATGGGATTTAAAATTGTGGGGGCTTTTTTGATTCCTTCTGCTTTGTCAGATCCCCAAAGTTTTATTTTATCCGGTCAGGGTAATCTTCCAATTGGTATTTTATTAGGTGTTTTGTTTGCAGGTTTAAAATGGTGGGAGAAAAATAAAGAAAAATTAACCAAACCCGAAAAACGCATTATCAGGGTATGGCCACAAGATCGGGTGGGAGATATTGTAATATATGCTGCTATTTTTGGCTTTGCAGGTGCTAAAATTTTTAATAGCTTAGAAACCTGGGACGATTTTATCAGCGACCCGATTGGTTCGCTCATTTCATTTAGCGGACTCACTTTTTATGGTGGATTAATTTGCGCTACAATAGCTTTATATTTTTATACAAAAAAATTCAAGATCCCTTTTATTGCACTATGCGATGCGGCTGCACCTGCTTTAATGCTGGCTTATGGTTTGGGAAGAATTGGTTGCCAGGTTGCCGGTGATGGAGATTGGGGAGTTTTAAATAGCGCTTATGTGAGCAATGCCCAAGGAAAATTAGTACCCGCTACCATTGAGCAGTTTACCAGAGCACTTCAAGCCAATCAACATTATTATAATGAGCAGTTTACTACATTTAAAATAGAACACCTCTCCGTTCATTCATTTTGGGGTTTACCCAATTGGCTGTTTGCTTACAATTATCCCCATAATGTGGTTAATGAGGGAGTTCGTTTTACTGATTGTACAGGTAATTATTGTTCTTATTTGCCCATTGGCGTTTTTCCAACACCATTGTATGAAATTATCATGTGCTTAATTCTTTTTGCTGTATTATGGATCATCCGTAAAAAGATTATCACTCCGGGAAGAATATTTGCCATTTACCTGATACTGAATGGTATAGAACGTTTTTTTATTGAAAAAATTCGTGTAAATACCCGTTATCATTTCTGGGGTTTACAACCTACACAGGCAGAATTGATTTCCAGTGGATTGGTGATTGCCGGAATTATTCTTTATTGCTACGCTAAAAAAATTCAACTAAAGCAATATCCCACATACAGTTAATTCTTGTTTATATTATGCATGCCTAATTTCATGTCATCCAATATTTAGGATGGCATTTTTTTCTTTTCAATTCAAGCCACACATTCAAGTACTTCATTTTTATCAATTGCCTGTAACGAAACCATTTCTGTTTCGTTCTATTTCTGATTATCATTGTATAGCCGCCCGCTTTCTTCCTAATTTTTCGCCTTTCATCCATTTAAATAGGCTATTCAATATAAAACAATGTACCATGTTTAACATACTACTTAGTTTTGTGATGTAATATTTAAAAACCAGAACTAAAAAATAAACATCATGAAAAAAAGTACATTTATGGTAACATTATTGGGCATTATGGTATGCTTTGCTGCCTCTGTTCAAGCCCAGTCTTCCTCATCTCTTTCAATAAAAGGTCAGGTAACAGCTCAGAAAAAAGTCGTTGAAGCAGCTAATATTATGGTTTTAAATTCAAAGGACTCCTCAACAATTACAATGGCGGTATCTGATAAATCCGGTCAGTACGTTATTGATCATTTATCAAATGGTAATTATCTAATTAAGGTAATTGCAATAGGTTATGAAACTTACTTTTCAAATCAGATAAAGTTGGCATCAGCTCAAACCATCGATATTCATTTAAAACCTGCTGAAAAAGAACTGGCCGGGGTTACAGTAACTTCTAAAAAGCCATTTATTGAACAAAAATTAGATAAAACAGTCATCAATGTAGATGCATCACCTTCCAATACCGGCTTAACGGCTATGGATGTGTTGGAAAAGTCGCCAGGTATACTGGTAGATAAAGATGGAAATATAAGCATGAAAGGAAAACCTGGTATTTTGGTTTTAATAGATGGCAAACCTTCATATTTAAGTGCAACAGACCTGGCTAATTTATTGAAAAGCATGTCAAGTAGTTCAATTGATCAAATTGAGTTAATGACTAATCCACCTGCCAAATACGATGCAGCCGGCAATTCCGGTATCATCAATATTAAAACCAAAAAATCAAAAACAGTAGGTTATAATGGTAGTGTAACGGTAGGCTATGGTCAGGGGGTGTATCCTAAAAGCAACAACAGTATTAATCTGAATTATCGTAAAAATAAAGTGAATTTGTTCGGAAATTTAAGTTACAACTATTATGGCGGTTATCAGGATTTGAACATTAGCCGAAATTTCAGAACTACTAATGGAGAAGATATCCTCTCAATTTTTAAGCAGCAAAGTTTTATTAAACGTACCCAAAATAACACAGCTTACAAAATTGGGGTAGATTATTTTGCTTCTAAAAAAACAACTTTAGGTGTGGTTGTAAACGGTTTTAATAATCCTTCTACAGACAATAATCATAATACTACCAATATTTTAGATCCGAATGGTTTTTTACAAAGTACCACTTTGGCCACTTCACAGATAAAAAATAGTTTAAATAACATGGCAGTTAATTTTAATAGCAGGCATGTATTTGACAGCACAGGAAAAGAACTTACTACCGATTTAGATTACGTACATTATAATACAGGAAATGCTCAAATGTTTACCAATTCATTTTATGATAATTCCGGAAATAAAATGGTGCCCGACCAGTTGCTAAAAGGAAATTTACCTTCTACCATCAATATATATACTGCTAAAGTAGATTATACCCAGCAATTAAAACATAAAATTAAAATGGAGGCAGGCTTTAAAGTGGGTTATATTAGAACCGATAATGATTCTCGTTATGACAATCAAATTAATAACCAATGGGTAATGGATAGTACCAAAAGTAACCATTTTATTTATGAAGAAAATATAAATGCAGCATATCTGTCATTTAGCAAAGAATTATCAAAAAAATGGAGTTTACAATTGGGTAGCAGGGTTGAAAATACACATGCAAAAGGTATTCAATTATTCAATGGTGCTTCATTCGACAGAAACTATACCCAATTATTTCCAACCTTATTCCTGGGTTATAAACCAAATGATAAAAATCAATTCTCATTAAATTACGGAAGACGTATACAACGACCTGATTATGAGGATTTAAATCCATTTTACTATTTCTTAGATAAGTATACCTATCAAGTAGGTAATCCATATTTACAGCCTCAAATTAGCCAAAATATTGAGTTAAATCATATTTACAAAGGCTTTTTAACTACCGGTTTAAGTTATGGTGTAATCAATAATTTAATTACACAGGTATTTAACCAGGTTGATAGCACGCATACCACTTATGTGAAGAACGATAATATTGCCAAAGTGCAGAATTATACGCTAAGTATAAATGTGGCTTTGCCAATTACCAAATTTTGGAAAATAAACTGGTATAACCAATTGAATATCAATCAATATAATGGTTTTGTAAATCAGGGTCCAATACATGTTTCAGGCATTAATTACAGCACTAATTTTACAAGTAGTTTTGAGATGAAAAAAGGATTAAATATGGAGCTGAGTGGCTTTTATAGAACACAAACACAGGAAGGAACGATTGTGGCCAATGAAATGAGTCAGTTAAACTTTGCCATCAGTAAACAAGTATTGAAAAATAAAGGTACTATACGTTTAAATTGCCGCGACTTTTTAAATCTTCAACATTTTAGTGGATATAGTCGCTTCCAAAACGTTGATGTTCAATTATATAACAAATGGGATAATCGGGTATTTAATATAAGCTTTACATACCGTTTTGCCAAAGGAAAAGCTGGTGCAGCACCTCGTAAAAGTGCGGGAGCTATTGATGAAGCATCAAGGGTAAAATCGAATAATTAGTGTAAAATACCTCTTAGTTAAAAGCCTAAGTGCTGCCTGAGATTATTCAGGCAGCTTTTTTATTACACATAAATCAAGAATAAACACTGTTCAAACTTTTTTTTGCTATTATTCAAACCGGATATATGAGTTCAAATGGTTTTAAATAAGTTAGGCAGGTTATCTTAATTAATTTATCGCTTTAAAAGATTACAAATTTCTTATAATTTATATTATGTTAAATACAAGAAAATGATTTCAAATTATGCTAAACGATCATTTTCTCTGAGTTATCTACTGTTTCAATATAACGAACTACATCTCTTCATGGTGTACTACCTCACTTAGTATGTATCACAAAAAATCCCACAAACATTTTCGTGTTTGTGGGATTTATATGGAAGTATATTTATCGATTCCGTAAATGGATTAATGGCCGCTGGCAGAAATCAATTGATCGTAGAATTTTACTTTAGCATCGTAGGCATCAAAAAGTTTTTGATCTGCTTTTGATTTATCGCGTTTATAACTGTACATGTTGTACAAAATATCCAATGATTTGCTGTAGCAATTCTTTTCAGCAGGTGTTTTATCCTGAGCAGCATTTAGTGCTCTATAAGCATTTTCTAACCATAAAATAGTGCTATCTGCAACAGCAGTTGCAGGCTTTTCTAATTCGCTATTGAATTTCTTAATAGCATCTGCCTGGGGTTTTATTTGTGCATCATAAGCCGCTTTTTTCTTTGGGTCTTTAATATCTGCCTTTGCGGCATTTAATTTTTGTAATGAACGGATGTTATCTCTCATTTTATCATCTATTGCATTAAATT
>JAKAKY010000261.1 GCA_021824365.1 Bacteroidota bacterium
GTTCCGCCTAAAAGAGGATTGGATGATACCGCTACCGTATAGGGTATCGCAGTATAATTTGCAACTAAAGTCCTGTTTCCGGCAATGGTAAACAGATAATTTGCATTTGTGGATACAATATTTGTACCTTCAGTCCAGTTCGTGAAGGTAAATCCAACATTCGGAACTGCAGCTACAGTAACTGAAGCGCCTGAATTAAATGTTCCGCCTCCTGTGGTTGTCCCGCCTAAAAGAGGATTGGATGATACCGATACTGTATAGGGTATGGCAGCATAGTTCGCAACCAAAGATCTGTTACCGGAAATGGTAAACTGATAACTTAAACTGGAGGATACAATATTAACTCCATCAGTCCAGTTTGTGAAGGTAAACCCGGCATTTGGAGCTGCAGTTACGGTAACTGAAGCACCCGAATTAAATGTGCCACCCCCTGTAGTTGTGCCGCCTAAAAGAGGGTTGGATAATACTGTTACCACATATTTAGGCGTAAAGTTTGCAACCAATGTTTTGTTTCCAGCCATTGCAAACGAATAACTTGCACTTGTTGATGCAACAGTTGCGCCATCTGTCCAGTTAAAAAAGGTATAGCCTGTATTTGCAGTTGCAACTACTGTTACTGTTGAGCCCTGTGCAAATAATCCTGCTCCGCTGGTTGTTCCGCCTAATACTGGATTTGACGATAATGTCAATTGAGGAATAGTTGTAAAGTTCCATACATAATCAGCAGCCATTGGTGTACCTAATGCATTTTTAACCCCAGTGGTAATGGTCCCGGTATAAACGGTGAAAGGGGCAAGGTTACTGGTTGGTGTAAAAGATGCGGTTTTGATGCCATAGGAGAATTTCCCAGGTACAGTTGTAGTACCTTGTTTGATGGTAATGTTTGTAGCAGGTGTTTTTAGCGTCAATGAATCCATTGGCACGCTAAAAGTTGCCACAATTACTTTGTTAAGGAGAACGCCAGTAGCATTGTTGGCCGGATCACTGGTTACGGTAGGAGGCAAGTCTGTGGCAAATGACCAAACATAGTCGGTCTGCAATGCATTGCCTGCTAAATCCCTGGCCGCAGTGGTCACCCTTCCCGTGTAGGTGGTGTTCGGTGTTAGCGGATTGGCTGGTTTAAAAAATGCTGTCAGTCCCGAGTACGTAACATCTCCAGCGACAGCTGTTGTAGTATTTACTCCTGCGATTGTGGTCAAGGCCAAAAGGGTAAAAGATGTGCCGGTGATCGTTGCAGGGTTCATTTTTTCGTTGAAAGTCGCGGATACGACCTGGTTGAGAGGCACGCCAACAGCCCCGTTTGCCGGGATAGTCGATACTACTAGTGGACATACACCCACTGTTGCCTGGTAATCATTTTTTTTGCACCCACTAATTAATACAACCAATATTAACGTAAGCGTCATAAACAGTACTTTCATCTTCATTTTTTTAATTTAAATGATGGAATTTTATCGAAGTGAAATTAAGTCATGCTCTTGCAGAGAGTGTTACACAATTCGTGAAAAGAGTTACATCATTCACACTTTTGCTGAAAAGGTATTTCCCCAATTTATTATGGTACCTTTGTGAAATGAAACGAGCCATCTTTTACCTGATTTTTCTGCTGATTCCTGCCGTTAACAATGCCCGCATAGTTAAATCGGGTGCAAACAACGGCGCAAAAATCCTCAGCAAGGATGTTTACACAGTGGTGGGATTGGCAGAAACCGGATTAGACAGAACTGTTTTTGATTTGGCGATCAAAGGTTTAAAGAAACTTGATTCCAAAGGAAAATTGCTGAACCCAACTATTGTGACCATTGCCGATTATTCTCAATCCAGCAACAAGAAACGTCTGTATGTCATTGATTTGAAAAACAAAAAATTGTTGTTCAATACCTATGTTGCCCATGGAAGAAATACCGGGGCTGAGTTTGCCCGTTATTTTTCAAACGATGAAGGGTCTTATAAAAGTAGTCTGGGTTTTTATATCACTGAGCATCCAATTACCGGATCCCATACCGGATTTTCGCTCATGATCAATGGAGTCGAAAAAGGATTTAACGACCACGCCTGTAGACGCGCAATTATTGTGCATGGAGCAAACTATGTCTCTGAAGATTTTATCAGAAAAAATGGAAGGCTTGGCCGAAGCCAGGGCTGTCCGGCCCTTCCGCCTGAATTGAATAAACCAATTATTGAAACGATTAAGGATGGAACATGTTTGTTTATCTATAATCCTGATAACAATTATATTCACAGTTCTTCCTTACTTAATTAGTCCGTAAACATCCGGTAAAAAAGTCACTTTGTCGCCAACAACAATCACAGGGTTATAAATAATAAAGACCGGTATTTTTAACGGTAATTTTATTGTTTTCGATTCGGTATTTTTCTTCCCGCGCTTTAATTCTTTGATATCAATCCTGTCGGGGATTAATAATTTGGCAAGTTCAAATGGTTTTTCCAGCCTTATGCACCCATGACTTAAAAACCGATAATCTTTAGCAAAAGCACCCTGCCAGCTTGTAGAATGCAAAAATATGCTGAATGGATTTTGCAGATTAAACTTTAAAAGTCCCAACGAATTTCGTGATCCCGTAGCTTGTCGGAAAAAATAGGGAAAGTTGTTTTCATTGTAACTTTTCCATTTCAGTTCGGAGTCATCAATTACCTTCCCCTTGGCATTAACTACATCATAATTATTTTGTTCCAGGTAATTCTCATTTTTTTGTACTTTGGGTAAAAGTTCTTTTACCGCAATTGAATGGGGTACATTCCAGCGGGGAAAAGTTACAATATTTGTAATATATGAGGCAATAGTGGGAGTGGGGCTATCTTTCTTGCCAACCACGGTACGCATTTTAAGCTTAAGAAAATTATTTCTATAATAGTTTGCCCCTGTTGCCGGAATATTTGCAACAATGTACTCCGATGGGTGATTTACGGCAAAATACCTGCGGTAATTCATGGCAAGGGCAACTTTTTTATACTTTATCGAGTCCTTCGCTGTGATGGAATCATTCAGAAATTTTTTCAAAACCAGAAAATCATGGTCCCGGCATTCCAGACGTAACACTGCTTGTGAAACCAGTTCTGTTGGGTTTGAATTAAGCAACTGATTAATATACAAAGAATCCCGCGAGACATTGACCTCATCATAATCAAATTTGATGTTGCCTTCCTGAAGTTCTTTGATGAAATTTAAAACCAAGCCTGTTATTTGCCTGTCTCTTTGTTCTTTATAAAT
>JAKAKY010000262.1 GCA_021824365.1 Bacteroidota bacterium
TTTACCCATGTCTTATAAATATTTCAATTCCAATATGGTACGATTAAAAGCCGTTGAACTGTCTATGATAAACAATTGATTTTCAAAGTAAATAATAGGATAAAAGTAGGATATTTATACTGAAAAGCCGTCTGTCTGTAATAATATTATTATAGCCTTTGTTCGACTACTTAATGAAACTGCGGCTGTAACAATTTTATGATAATTTTTTTGATATTATTCTAATGGTTTTGAAATTAAAATTTGGTAAACAGACGATATCAGATAAAATTATTGAGCTCATTTTTTTCCTGCCCTATTACCTGTTTTTCTAACCATTTTTCCTGGCGGCTTTTAAAAATAATTAAACTATCCGTTTTCATATCCATAATTACTTTCGCTTTCACAATCAGTTCTTTCAGTTTCACCTCGGTAATCTCACCTTCAAATACGCTATTTTGTATCCAATTTAAATAAATTCGGCAGAGTTTCAACATTTTTCCCACTCGTTTTTGTTCCATATCGTATACTAAAATAATGTACATTGCTTTTAATTTAATATTTACTCAACTTTTTCTGCTCCTATATCTGTTTTTACCACCATGCTTTAAAAGGTTTATAATCTTCCATTCCCAATATATGCTTACTTATTTTATAACATTCAAGCTTTACCAGGTGCTTATAACTTACACTCCGCCCAAGCGAGCGGTGCTTAATAGTTTCAGATAATTTTTCATCCCATGCTTTGGCTACTGTTTTACGTCCGCTTTCTTTTAAGAGACAACTATTAAGCCTGGTATCAAAATCACAAGGCTGAATTTGTTTTTTGTTTAGAAGCGAAAAAATAAGCCTGTCAGCAAGCAGGGGTTTGAAGATCTCTGCAATGTCAAGTGCAAGTGAATAACGGCGTTCACCCGGTTGATGTAAAAATGAAATGGTAGGGTTAAGCTGTGTATGATAGATCATATCAAGACATAATGTATAGCACATACTGTTTACAAACGAAACCATACAATTCACTTCGTTGGAAGGTGGTTGCTTTGTGCGGTTTCCCATTTCAAAATCATTTATAATAACAGTGAACGCATTATAATAGCTCATTCTGATATTACCTTCAATACCCATAAGCGATTCAACATCTGTGGCGCTGTAAATGGATAACATCAATGCTTCTATACGTTCGATAATAGCAGAAGTGTCTTTATCACGATTGTTATAATAGCGTAAGTTTTTAAGCATGTTGAACGCAGCGCCTTCCACCAGCTTTTGTGCAATGGATAGTCGCTTTTTGGGTTTTGCATAAGCATCGGCCTGAGCTATCAGCATCCTTCCTGCAAGCAGATAATCCTTTGGCATAAACGATCCGGTGTAATGCTCGTAGTAATCGAAGAAATGAACGCTTATCTGCTCTTTACCTAAAAAATTATACAGGCTGCTGTTACCATCCAGGCTGCCAAAGGCATAAAGATTATCAACTGTTTCTACCGGAATATATTTTGGCTGTCCTTCATTACCTTCTTCATCTACCGGTGTAAACTTTAGTGTATTATCCTTCCGGCTCATTCGCCCGGCGTTAAAAAGGTAGTAAGATTTTTTCATCCGGATTGTTTGAAAGGTTATTCTTCATTTACATAACAGAAATCATAGTAAGAACATTTTTTACATATTTTGCTGTTGATAACCGGCGGGCATTTTTCATCAGCAACTATTCTTTCAATATTTTGTTTTATTTCTTCCAGGCAGATGCTGTCATCTTTTGAAAGCTCAACTTTAGTAGTCTGTTTAAGCTTAGGATATTCTATGATGCCGGTAACCCCTTCAATGCCGTTTTGCTGCAGCAGCCAAATGTAATATTTCACCTGCCACTGATGTGCCTGCTCTATGCTGTCCGATTTTTTTATTTCATGAATGATCTTATTCTTTGCATCATAAAAATCTATCTTACTGCCCCCTATTTCTATTTCGGTATATTTTTCCGGTCGTTGCGGGTAAGTAGTTTCACCAATGAGTTTACCTTCGGCAACTGTGTCGGAAGTATGCTCCATATTGATGCCATTAGAAAACAACCACAGCTTTCGGTGGCAAATATGATAATAGTTGATATGGGTGGCGGTGATGTTCATGATAAATGTTTAATACAAAAAACCAAAAAGCCAGAGTGGAATTTTATTGCCTGCGCCGGCCAATATATCATCAGCAGCAATGTATGCATGGTTGATTCCTGCAACTTGTTTATTCGGTTTCTGCCTGCCTCCAACTTCAATGGTATATTTATCTACAAAAAAATCGCCCTGTTTCGGATAAAATACTTTATGGCCACTATTAATCAATTGGTTTAAAATAAATGATTCCCTTATACTACCTATATCCGGGTTGAGCTGTAAAGCATAAAACAAATTGGTATTTTCAAGGTATATTTTTTCAGGCTTTTGTAACAAAGAAATCCCTTTTCCTTTGGCATGAAGGGTGTTAATCATCATAGCCTTCTCTAAGTATTTCAGATAAGTATAAATAGAATCGCGGCTGATATTTAGTTTACGGGATAGCCCGGCAATATTGGGCTGAAAGGGAACCGACTCGGCTAATATGGCCAACAGTTTTTTTAATTTAAGCGCGGTGGACGGAGTATAACCATCTGTATATGCCATATCAATATCTAAAACCGTATTAATAACCTGGTTTAGCTTTACGCTATAGCCAGTTTCATTTTCAGGAAACGAAAAAGGGAGATAACCTGTTTTCAAATACTCTTTAAACAAGGGTAAAATATGCAGGTCTTTTTCTTTACTTAGTTTAGTTGTCAAGGCTCTGTGGCCGGAAATAAGATGATCAAGATCAGCAGCCTTTACGATTACCTTTTTTTTAAAGATCAGAAATTCGCGAAAAGACATTCCCGGCAAATGATAGCTAAAAACCCTACGGCTTAAATCTGATTCCCCTCTATAAATGTCCAGCGCCGACGAAGAAGAAAATACCACCCGCAATTCGGGGAAGGCATCATACAGCACTTTCAATTCTCTTGACCACAAAGCATATTTATGTACCTCATCTACAAACAAAAACCGGCCACCCAATTTATAAAACTCATCTGTAAAATCGAACAAAGTACGGTTATAAAAATAGGGATGATCCATACTCACATAAAGTGAATGAGCCTTTTTGCCCAATCCAAATTTCTGCTTTTGCAATAGCAGCGTTGTTTTTCCTACTCCCCTGGAACCTTTGATAGC
>JAKAKY010000061.1 GCA_021824365.1 Bacteroidota bacterium
TATATTCATTTCCTAACCGTAAAAGATATTATTCCACTTTTACCGGCGAGCCGGATGTACTGGTTGGTTTTAAAGAACAAAACTTCAATATTGCAGAGGGCATTAAAAGAGGTTGGGTTACCGGAAATGCAGAAAGCTATTATAAAACCGGTATTATTGAATCGATGAAATTTTATGGCATTGATGTAACACAATCCGGCTTTACTGCTTATTTTCTTCCTCCCGGAAAAACATCCACCACACAGGTAACACCTTATCCTGTATCGTTCAACTTTGCTAATTATTATGCACAATCTGCAGTTCAACTTTCCTCCACACCAGCAACTGCAATTCAACAAATTGTTTTGCAAAAATACATTGCGATGTTTCAAAACTCCGGTTATGAAGCGTATTATAACTGGCGCAGAACAGGCGTGCCTGCTTTCCAGGGAGGTAGTGGTGTTGGTAATAATGGTATTATTCCGGTAAGATGGGCTTATCCGGTATCAGAGCAGGCACAAAATACCGCTAACTGGAATGCAGCCATAAAAAGCCAGCAGTTTGCTGCTGACGATTTAAACCAAAAAATGTGGTTGTTGAAATAATTATTAAATGATTGAATGATAGATGTGAAAAATGCATATCCATATATTTTACTGTTTTTGGTAACTGGTTTGAGTAGTTTTTCTTTAGAAGCGCAGAAGGGGAATGGGGCATTACCTCATTCCTCAACTGCTTTTGTTGTGATTGCACACAGGGGTAATCATGCATTTTTTCCGGAAAATACCATTCCCGCCATTAAAGCAGCTATTGAAGCAGGTGCACAATATGTTGAAATAGATGCAAGAGAAACATTAGATAGTGTAATGATACTGATGCACGATGCAACGGTAGATAGAACTACCAACGGCAAAGGCGCCGTAAGTACATTAACCTATGCGCAAATACAAGCCTTACATACCACAGCAATAAATGGCGAACAATATACAGTACCCACATTTTCAGAAGTATTACAGGTTTGTAAAAATAAAATTAATATTTATCTCGATTTTAAAAATGCCAATGTAGCAAAAGCATGGAGTTTAATTCAGCAGGCAGGCATGGAACATCAAATTATTGTATATCCCAATACTTTACAACAATATCAGGAATGGCAGGTATTAGCACCACAAATGCCTATCATTACCAGTGTTCCTGCGGTAAGTTTATCTGTAAACAAATTGCATACATTTTATTCAACTATGCCCATAGCAGTGGTAGATAATTTGTATAATGATAGCCTCATTAAAATAGCGCATGCCCACCATGTTAAAGTTTGGTTAGATGTGGAAGGTGCTCATGAAACACCTGAAATTTGGAATAAGTTTTTAAAAATGGGGGTAGATGGTTTACAAACTGACCATCCTCAACAATTATTGGCATATATCAAAAAAGTAAAAGAGGGGGAATAATTACCCCGCATGGTTGTATTTTATTGAATAACTTTAAAACGCATTTATGAAAAGAAGTATTATTTGTTTAGTCATTACGGCGATGGTTTTTTGTACAAATCCGCTATTGGCACAGCGCAAAACAGAAAATGTAGTCATTGTAACCTTAGATGGCTTGCGTTGGCAGGAAGTGTTTAAAGGCGTTGATCCCTATTTGCTAGCCAATAATAAATATACCCGCGATAGTGGTTTTATCGCTGAAAAATTTACCGCTGCCACTCCTGCAGAAAGTAGAGCAAAATTGTTCCCCTTTCTTTGGTCAACCATTCAACAATGGGGTAGGCTTTATGGTAATCGTTTATATGAAAATGATATGAATGTAGCCAATCGCTACCATTTTTCATACCCCGGTTATAACGAAATAATGACCGGCTATCCCGATACCGCAGTTAATTCAAACGATAAAATCAAAAATAAAAACGAAAATGTATTAGCGTTTTTGAATAAACAAAAAGGCTTTACAGGTAAAGTGGCCGCTTTCTCAACATGGGATGTATTTCCCTACATATTAAACAAATGGCGGAGTGGCATTTATGTAAATTCAGATACAGATACTTTGCATTTTAACAACAGCAACTTATCATTAATTAATGATATGCAGTTTTTAACGGCACAACCATTGAATGTGCGCCCCGATATTTTAACCTATATGGCTGCAAGGGAATATATGAAAGCCTATCAGCCCCGTGTATTGTATATTGCTTTCGATGAAACCGATGATTTTGCACACGGCGGTATGTATGATCAGTATTTAAAAAGTGCACATGCCGAAGATGCCATGATACATGATTTGTGGAATTACATCCAATCCAATCCAATATATCGCAATAAAACAACTTTAATCATTACTTGCGATCATGGAAGAGGTGATGTAAATAAAGACAACTGGCGTAATCATGGTTCACGTATTCCGGAATCATCACAAATCTGGATGGCCGCAATGGGCCCGGATATTACGCCTGAAGGCGAAGTGAAAACACATATGCAATTGTATCAGGAACAAATTGCTGCTACTATTGCTGCGCTATTAGGGTTTCATTTTACAGCCAATCATCCCGTTGCAAAACCTGTTGAACAATTGTTGCAAAAATAATAGGTATGAACTCAACACAAATTGAAAAAACCGCCCGGGAAATAATTGATCTCTATATAAAATATGGAAATGAAGATTATATAGGCGAACCTGTATCGCAATTAGAACACATGTGCCAATGTGCACAATTGGCAGAAGCTGGTGGTTATGATAATGAGGTAATATTGGCTGCTTTTTTTCACGATATAGGCCATTTGTATGAACACATCATGCCCGAAGGTACCGGAGCCGGACATATGGATAATTTTGGATTGATAAATCATGAAAAATTAGGCGCTGCTTATATTTTAGAAAAAGGATTTTCTTTAAAAATTGCCAAGCTGATTGAATCGCATGTGAATGCAAAACGATATCTTACCTATAAAGAACCCGGGTATTATGCCCAATTATCTGAAGCCAGTAAACAAACATTGCAATTTCAGGGCGGTAAAATGACAGAAGAAGAAGCACTTGTATTTGAGGCAGATTCTTTATTCCCACTATATATAGCCTTACGCCGTTGGGATGAGCAGGCCAAATTAGCCAACCAGCCATTGCCTTCATTAGAGGTATATCTGCAGCGTATTATTCAACACTTAAAACAACAAAACTAATATGCCCATTCAATTAGTGGTTTTTGATATTGCAGGAACAACAGTAGCCGATCATGGCAATATCAATCAAACATTTAGAGATGCTTTTCAGGCAGCAGGTTTAAATGTTCTGCCGGAAGATGTAGATAAAGTAATGGGCTATAAAAAAATTGAAGCTATTGAAATTATTTTACAGCAATACAAGCAACCATTATTACCCGGCCATAGTATTGAGTCTGTTCATGCCGATTTTACCAACCGAATGGTGCAATTTTATGAAACAACGCCTACTTTAGAAGCCTTGCCGTTTGCTGAAAAAATTTTTTCCTGGTTAAATAGCATAGGTATTCAGGTGGCATTAGATACCGGATTTACAAGGCCTGTTACAAATGCTATTTTAAACAGATTGCATTGGAGCAATCATCCAGATATTGCCTGTGTGGTTAGCAGTGATGAAGTGCCGGAAGGTAGGCCTGCTACTTATATGATACAGTCCATTATGGCAACAACCGGTGTGCAAGATGCTAAAAAAATCGTAAAGGTGGGCGATACAGAAGTGGATGTGTTAGAAGGGCGAAATGCAGGTTGTGGTATTGTTATTGCCATTACTACCGGCGCTTATACTGAACAGCAACTGCACAGTTATGCACCCGATTATATTATTCACTCACTTGATGAATTAAAGGGAATTATACAACCACAATGGCAATAACCTATTTTAAAAAACATCAGGATATTTTTGTAGCCTTGTATGCTGCTTTAATTACTTTTCTTACCTATGCAACGGTATATGCTTTCCGTAAACCATTTAGTGCAGGAACCTATCATGATATGCCCGCCATTTTTGGATTGGCCTATAAAGATGCATTGGTTATTAGTCAGGTATTGGGCTATATGTTTAGCAAGTTTTATGGCATTAAATTTATTGCTGAACTAAAACATTTTGGAAGAGGGAAGTTGATATTGCTGTTGATAGGTATTTCATGGTTAGCACTTTTGTTGTTTGCAATTGTTCCTGCGCCATACAATATTCTTTTTTTATTCATCAATGGATTCCCATTGGGAATTATTTGGGGAATTGTTTTTTCTTTTGTTGAAGGCAGAAAAGCAAGCGATTTTATAGGTGCAGCATTAGCTGTTAGTTTTATTTTCTCCTCCGGTTTTGTAAAATCAGTTGGCAAAACCTTAATGGTGCAATTTCATTTGAAAGAATTGTGGATGCCATTTATAACGGGATTGGTATTTGCAGTACCTATGATTATATTGGTATGGTTGTTAGAAAAAATTCCGCCGCCCACAGCAGAAGATAAAGCACAACGTGTAACCCGTGCATCCTTAAACAGGGCGGAGCGTAAAACCTTTTTTAAAAATTTTAGTATTGGATTGGTGTTGTTGTTGGTGGTGTATGTAATACTAACAGTGTTTCGGGATATACGCGATAATTTTGCGGCCGATATGTTCCGGGAAATGGGCTTTGGCAAAAATGCAGCAGTTTTTACTGAAACAGAAACGCCCATTTCAATCATTGTGCTGCTATTAATTAGCAGTATGATATTGATTAAAAATAATGCACGTGCTTTTTTTATCACCCATTATTTTATTATCACCGGTTTTATGATAGCTGGAATTAGCTCCTGGCTGTTCTTACATCAACATTTAGCGCCATTGTATTGGATAACACTGGTGGGCCTGGGTTTGTATGTGGGCTATATCCCCTTTAATTGTATTCTGTTTGATAGAATGATTGCTACTTACCGTTATACAGGGAATGTTGGCTTTTTAATGTATGTGGCCGATTCGTTCGGGTATTTAGGCAGTGTAGGTGTTATTATGCTCAAAACATTTTTTAGCGGGCATATGGAATGGTCTGTTCTATATGGAAATGGCGTTATTCTTTTTTCAATTATAGGTATAATAGGTACCGCTATTGCATTGTATTATTTCAAATTAAAATATAATAAATTAAATATTGTATATGCGTAAACAGTCTGCTATTGTAATAGGTGCCGGAATTGTTGGTTTAGCAACGGCAAGGGCTTTGAGTTTAAAAGGCTATTCAGTTACGGTAATAGAACGGGACGAAAAAGCAGTAGGTGCATCTATTCGGAATTTTGGGATGGTTTGGCCAATTGGCCAGCCCGATGGTATTTTGTATAATAGGGCTATGCGTAGTAAAGCTATTTGGAAGGAAGTTGCCGATAGCACCAATTTATGGTACAGGGAGTCGGGAAGTTTGCATGTGGCATATTATGAAGATGAAATGCAGGTACTGGAAGAATTGTTTGATACCTTTCATGCCAATGGCAGGCCGGTTGAATTAATGCGTAAAAAAGATATTCTGGAAGAATTTGAAGGTGTAGTAGAAACAGGTTTATTGGGTGGTTTATACAGTGCCACTGAAATGGTGGTAGATCCACGTAAAGCTATTGCCACTATTCCTGTTTATTTAACTGAATATTTGGATGTTCAGTTTATTTGGGGCAAGGCTGTAACCCGGGTAGAAATCGGGAAGGTATGGGTAGGCAATGAAATGCAGCAGGGCGATTTGGTAATGATATGTAGCGGAGCCGATTTTGAAACTTTATTTCCGGAAGCATTTAATGCATTGGCTATTACCAAATGTAAATTACAAATGCTTCGGTTTAGTGCAGGTAATGATGGTATGCATATCGGCACTTCATTATGTGGCGGATTATCTTTAATTCATTACCAAAGTTTTAAAGCCGCTGCTTCTTTACCACAACTAAAGACAAGATTCGAAAACGAAATGCCGGAATATGTAAAATGGGGTATCCATGTAATGGTATCGCAAAATGACGAAGGTGAACTAACCGTAGGCGATACACATGAATATGGCTTAACCCACGATCCCTTTGATTCTGCATATTTAAATAAGCTGGTCATACATTATTTAAAACAGTTTACGCATTGTACCAATTGGCCATTATTACAAAGTTGGAATGGCAGTTATCCTAAAATGACGAATGGTGATACCGAAGTGTTTATGGAAGTCATGCCCGGTGTATATATTTTAAATGGATTGGGCGGGGCAGGCATGACCCTTTCGTTTGGTTTGGCAGAAGAAAAAGTAAATAGCATTCTATAACCTCTGCAGTTTTTTCAAAGATTAAACGCCATCATGCAGCGTATTACTACTTAAAGTGCTCTTTTTTCCTATCAATTGCTCATAAAACAGGCATCAGCATTAAATTGTTGGATGTTTATTATGATATGAATGCGAGTTGAACTATTTTAGCACTTTCATTCCACTATTCAGCAAACACTATTTTTAAATTTTTAAATGTGTTGATATGAAAAAAATGGTCCTGCTAATGTTGGCTGCTTTTGGTATAGTACAAGTACATGCACAAGGTATTGCAGCTGCTACTGCCGATGCCAATAAGTTTGTTGGCAATTATTTGCAACCTTTTGGTGAAGGTGAAATTTACAATATGAGCCGTGGTTGGTTTAGTACGGCACGTGCACATAAACTATTGGGCTTTGATGTTTCTGTTAGTTTGCAGGCCGCAGTAGTGCCCTCCGATAAACAAAGTTTTACATTCAATAATGCAGATTATTCCACTTTTAAATTGAATGGTGGAGCCACCAGTGCCAGTTTGCCAACATTCATGGGTGGTAGTTCTTCACAAAGTATTCATGTAAATGTTACTGAAAATGGCCAACAGGCATACACTGATTTTACTACGCCTTCCGGCATCGGTACCGATTTTAAAAAAAATATTTCATTCTTGCCGGTATCTGTTCCACTACCAGTGGCACAAGTGGGTATTGGCATATTTAAACATACCGATTTAAAAGTAAGGTACTTTCCCAAAACAAATTTAAATAATGTATCTATGGGTATTTTTGGGGTAGGATTACAACACGAATTTTCTAATTACCTGCCTTTTATCAAAAAAGTACCTTTTCTGCATTTGTCTGCTTTAGCTGCATACAGCCATCTTTCAGCCGATTATTATCCTGATTTAACCAATTCCACCAACATTAAAAGCAACAATGCAGCTTTGCAGTATGCTATTTCTTCTTATACCGTGCAGGCTATTGCATCTGCAAAATTTTCTATTTTAGAAATTTATACAGCAGTAGGATATAATTCCGGCAAATCTAATATTAATGTAAATGGAACTTATCAGGCAACTTTATACACTAATTTTCCGCCGCCCAATAATACCGTTGCTATCAATGCTACCGATCCTTTAGCCATGTCGTATACTGCATCGGGCATATCAAATACCTGGGGTGTCCGTTTAAATTTAACCATTCTGAAAATTTATGCTGATTATACATTTGCAAAATATAATGGCATTGGTGCAGGTGTAGCGTTGGCGTTTAGGTAATTAAATTAGCAGTATTATTAATTCTATATCCTGATTGCTTTTTTAAGCGAAAAGGGTTTTGATTCATAATAGCCGGCACTTTTCTTATTGAATATATTTGAGTGTCAGTTTAATAGTTTGAGATTAGTTACTTTTATCCTGTAATGCTGCAGGATAAAAGTAATAATGAACAATTATTGAAATGGTGGATAGCTGCCAGAGATGGTGATGTGCAGTCATTTAAAGCACTGCATCATCATTTGTTTGAAGGACTATATGCTTATGCATTCAAATTGCTGGATGATGAAACGCTTTCTAATGAAGCTGTTCAGGATTTGTTTGTTAAGTTGTGGGTTAGAAAAGAATTCATCAATACCATTCAACAGGTAAAGCCCTATTTTTACGCTGCACTGCGAAAACAAATTTTAAATCATTTCCGCGATTTAAAATTGAAAAGCATTAAAATTCAACTATCCCAACAACCTGATATAGCGTTTTCTCCTGAAGACATTATTGTAAAAAAAGAAAGTGATTTTATACTACAACAAAAAATTTCACTTCTTTTAAACCAGTTGCCTAAAAGGCAGAAAGAGGTAATTTATCTACGCTATTTTGAGAATTTAGATCCTCAGCAGATTGCTGAAATTATGGGTATTAATTACCAGTCGGTTTCAAATCTTACGCAAAAAGCGCTGCACAAACTTCGCGCTGTAAAAATGTTATCAATGCTCATTTCGTTGGCTTTTCTTTTTCAGTTTGTAAAAAATTAATGCCCAAAAGGGGGTATAAAAATTAAAATCAAGTGTCTTACACTAAAACATTGCTATGCCCGATTATTTTTGGGAAGATAATCAAAAGGAGGGTTTGTCTTTCAAATTCAGGCGAAAGCCAACTACCAAAGCTCAGTGCGATGCCAACTGGTTATCTATACAAAATAGAATTGCCGGAAAAAAACAGCGGCCCATTTATCCAATGTTGAAGCCAATTCTCGTCGCTGCAGGGTTTTTTATGCTAATTGTACTTACCTACTTTTTTGTAAATCAAAATTTTCGAAGTACTGAGCAGTATACTATTGTACAAACAGGTTTTGGTGCAATGAAGAGAATTGTTTTACCCGATAGTACAGAAGTGATGATGAATGCAAATTCAACCTTAAAAATACCTTCAGTTTGGTCAGATGCTTCGCAGCGTGAAGTATGGATTAAAGGCGAAGCCTGGTTTCATGTTCAAAAAAAAATCATCACAAAACAAAATTTTATTGTGCATACACCACAAACAAATGTGGAAGTTTTAGGCACTGTTTTTAATATAAAAGACAGAAGAGAAAAGTCGGTTATTTCATTGGAAGAAGGCTCTATACAATTAATAACAGACAAAAATAGGGTGCTTACTAAAATTGTTCCCGGACAAGTTGCCATTGTAACAAAAGACAAAAAAATGAGTATAGCAACTGATAATCATGTGCAATTCAGAAGCAGTTGGCAATTTAATCAATATCATTTTGAACATACCAGTCTTACTGAAATTGCAGAGATGATTCAGGATAATTATGGCTATCACACGGTGATTGATGCGAAGCTAATTTCAACAAAGTTTTTAACCGGTGATCTTACCGCAAAGAATATACAGGATTTTATTAAAGTTATATCTGTGGCCATGAATGTTCGTATTGAAATGAGTGGAAACACCATATATATATATCCCAAACAATAAACATTTTAATTTTTAAAACGATTGTATTATGAGAAAAAAAGTAGGAAAACTACTGCTGTTGCAGCTATTGCTGTTTTTCATGTGTATTGGAATTGCTTTTTCTGAAACGCCACTTCCTCTTAAAAGTGGTTCAACTTACCATGTAATCAGAAAAGATGATACCAATAATACAAAAATGTTGGTAGAGGTGCTTTCAGAATTGAGGAAGGTTTATCAGGTTGATTTTGTATATGAAAGCAATACTTTGCCAGCTACTAAAGTAGCTTTTACAATTACAAAATTTAAAAATGTAGAACAGGCATTGAATACCATTTTAACACCATTAGGTATTCATTATAAGAAAGTATTGGATCAAACCTATGTTTTATTTAGTAAGAATACAAAACTTGAAACGCTCAAAGATTTAATTAATAATCCACAAATTTTACAAGCACTTTATCAGGATCCGGATTTTGCAACTACTTCTGTTCAGGCAAATGTAATAACCGGTACCGTTACAGATGCGGTTACACAGCAACCTTTAATTGGTGTTAGTATAGTTGTAAAAGGCACCAACAAAGGCACATCAACCAATAATACCGGTCAATTTACTGTTATTGCTGAAAAAGGAGCTACACTCCTATTTTCTTATGTTGGTTATGCATCAAAAGAATTTGTTGTGGGCGAAACAAACACTATTCAGGTGCAGCTAACACCTGTTGATGCACAATTAGATCAGGTAGTGGTAGTGGGTTATGGTTCTCAACGTAAAAAAGATTTAACAGGCGCAGTTTCAGTAGTTACTGCTGCTGATATTGCAGATAGGCCAATTGTAGATGCAGGAGAAGCATTACAAGGTAAGGCAGCAGGTGTACAGGTTGTTTCTAATTCCGGCAAACCGGGGGCTGGTTTAACCATTCGGATTAGAGGTTCTTCATCTATCAGTGCAGGAAACGATCCATTGTATGTAGTAGATGGAATACCCATGACGGATATTTCTTCTTTCAGCCCAAGTGATATTGAGTCTATTTCTGTTTTAAAAGATGCAGCATCCGCTTCTATCTATGGTACCAGAGCCGCAAACGGAGTAGTAGTAATTACTACAAAAAAAGGTGTAGCAGGAAAATCTAAAATTGAGTTTAGTACTTATTTTGGTACTACGTCCCCAACCAAAATGTTATCTGTTTTAAATGCAAAACAATATCAGGCTTATGCTAATGAACAGAAAGGCGCTATCGTTGTAACAGATTCAATGGTGAATGCAAATAATGTGAATTGGCCAAAAGAAATTTTTCAGGATGGAACACAACAAAATTATCAGTTATCTGTTTCCGGTGGTAATGATAAATCAACCCATTATATTTCTTTGAATTATACTGATCAAAAGGGGATGATTAAACCCGCAACTTACAATCGCTTAACCGGAAGAGTGAATTTAACAACCAAAGCCGGCAACTGGCTTACCATTTTGTCTAGTACAGTTCTTTCTCGCTCTAATAGCAACGATGTTACCGATAACCAAAGTGTAGCAAGAGGCGGTGTGGTTTTATCTGCTTTAGAAACACCATTTATTATTCCCAAATTTAATGCAGATGGAACGATTGGATTCAATCCATTAACCGGTTGGGAAAATCCATATGGCGCAATTTTAGGACGGTATAACAAAACAACTGCCGACCGGTTATTGACAAATTTAGGTGCTGATGTTAAATTAGTAAAGGGCTTGGTATTTGAATCCAGATTTGGTATTGATTATGGAAATTATACCAGCACTTATTTTCTGGATCCTTTTCTTACTATTTATGGCAGACAAACCAGTGGGCAACAATCCAGAACTAGAACCTATAATTTAACCTGGTTAAGTGAGCAGACTTTGCATTACAATAAAAACTGGGGTAAGCATCATTTTTCTGCTTTGGCCGGTTGGACAGCCCAAAACTCACATACCGAGCAAACCACTATTTCAGGTTCATTCTTAAAACCGGAATACCGTTTACTACCCTGGGATCAGGCTTATTTACGCGATTCTATTAAACAACCCGGAACTACCGGAATTGATGAGTGGGCATTGATTTCTTATTTAGGTAGAATTAATTATGACTTTGACGGTAAATATTTATTCCAGGCTAATATACGATCAGATAACTCTTCCAAATTTGCACCCGGAAACAGAACAGCAATATTCCCTTCGTTCTCTGCAGGGTGGCGGTTATCGAGAGAAGCATTTATGCAAAATGTGCGAGCAGTAAATGATTTAAAATTAAGAGTAGCCTGGGGCCAAAATGGTAATCAGGAAGGAATTGGCAGTTATAGTTATCTGCCATTGTCAAGTATCAATCCCGTTACTGGCGCGGTAACACCTGTTTCAATTGCACCTGCTAGTTTAACCTGGGAAACAACATCACAAACAGATGTTGGGGTAGATGCAAGCTTTTTAAATGGAAGAATCTCTTTTACCGGCGATTTTTATGTGAAGAAGACAAAGAATGTTTTAGTGAATTACCCTTTGCCTTCTCAGGCTGGTTTTGCCACAGCTCCTCTGAATGCGGCAACTATGCAAAATATTGGAGAAGAATTTCTTATTTCAACCAAAAACATCGTAAAAGGAAATTGGAGATGGAGCTCTGATTTTAATATTTCATTCAATCAAAATAAAATATTAAATATTGGTGAAGGTATTACCTTTTTAAATGCCTTTGGTGGTGTTTATGCCCGTGGTAACGCTATAGCATTGGCGCAGGGTTATGGCCTGGGCGAATTTTACGGATATGTTGCGCAAGGTGTTGATCCCAATACCGGTCACGAATTATATTTAACAAAAGATGGTAAAACAACCGATAATCCGGCACCAACTGACAGAAGAATTTTAGGTAGCGCTTTGCCTACTTTTATTTATGGATTGAATAATACGGTTTCGTTTAAAAATTTTACTTTAACTGTATTTATTCAGGGCTCACAAGGCAACAAAATATTTAATGCAGGAAGATTAGAAGCAGAAGCCATGGTAAACTCTGCGAATCAAAGTTCGGCTGTGTTAAGAAGATGGCAAAAGCCCGGTGACATTACCGATATACCCGGCGTTAGTACCAACGCAACCATCAATAATTCATTGATATCAACAAGGTTTTTAGAAGATGGTTCTTATTTGAGGGTAAAAACCATTACACTATCTTATGATATCCCGGAAAAAGTATTAAACCATATTGGCTTAAGCAGGGCATCTGTATACGTTTCGGGAAATAATCTGCTAACATTAACCAAATACAAAGGTTTTGATCCGGAAGTAAATTCTTATGGTAATCCGGGCAATTCAAACGATGATAGAAATATTTCATTAGGATTAGATAATGGGGCATATCCACAAGCCAAAATGTTCTTATTTGGATTGAATATTGCATTAAAATAAAAAGTGTTACTTGTTTGCCTTTTGAAAATTTTAAAAATCAGGAATATGAAAAATAAAATAATTAATACATTAGTTGTCGGCTTTCTTGCTTGTTTCATGATTTTGCCGGGCTGCACAAAGTTGTTAGATAAACAGCCCATTACACAAGTAGTAACAAATACTGGTACAACATCTATTACTGCCTCTCAGGCAGAAAATGCATTGTCGGGTGTTTATAATGCAGAAATTGGTTATGACTATGGATTAGAGTTTAATGTATTAGATAGGATTACCAATGCTGATGTTCAGTCTGATAATTGCTATGCAGGTGGAGATAATCCAGATAACATTGCTATTGATTTATTTACTGCCAATGCAGCTAATGGCAATATTGATCGCGACTGGAAAGATGCCTATGGTATTATTGCAACTGCCAATATTGCCATTGCTCAGGTACAGGCATGTACTGATCCTGCACTTTCAGCAACCAGAAAAAATCAAATATTAGGTGAAGCCAGATTTATGAGAGCTTTTACTTATTTTGATTTGGTTCGCTTATTTGGCAGAATACCCTTAATGCTAAAACCGGTTGATCAAACCAATTCTGAAACCCTGATCAAATCTACTTTGGTGCCACAATCTTCTGCTGACACAGCTTATCAGGCAATTTTGCAGGATTTATGGTTTGCAAAAAATAATGTACAAAACGATAATACGCCTCCCGATAAAATGGTGGTAACAAAAGGTGCTGTTAATTCAATATTGGCTAAAGTATATGCCAGCATGCCTACACCCAATTGGGATTCTGTTGCATATTACTGCGATCAGGTGATACCGAATTACACACTGATGCCCAACTACACTTTTTTGTGGGATAACAATCATAAAAACAATAGTGAAGCTATTTGGGAATTTAATTATGTGGGTTGGAGTGTAATAGGCAATTGGATACCTTCTCAATTTATTGGTAGCGGATGGAAAAAATTTGCAACTCCTACGAATGATTTGGTAAACACTTTTAGAACAGAGGGTGATTCTGTTCGGTTATATGCTTCCATTACATTTGTAAACTATGGCTGGCCTGATCCATATTGGAAAGATCCAAACAATTATCCTATTCTCTCTAAATACAATGATCCAAATAATGGTACGAATGATTTTTATATGATTCGTTTGGCCGATATTATTTTGCTGAGAGCAGAAGCATATAACGCCAAAGGGTTAACAACAAATGCCGCTGCATTAATTAATTTAATTCGTGCCAGAGTTAATCTGCTCCCAACAACAGCAGTTTCACAAGGTGATATAGCTTTAGCAATTGAGAAAGAAAGAAGACTGGAACTGGCATTTGAAGGCCATCGCTGGTTCGATTTAGTTAGAACAGGAAGATCCATTACCGTTATGAATGCACAAAAAGATGGTACAGGAAATAATTTAAATTATAATGTTAAACCATATCAATTGGTGTTCCCAATTCCACAAAACCAAATTGATAATAACGTATTGTTGAAACAAAACGCAGGATACTAGTCGTTTAGGTTACCCATAAAAAGCACCTGCAGCAATTGTGGGTGCTTTTTCAATTATTTTTATACTTCTTATTATGAATAATGCAATGAAAACTTTATCCAGATTTTTTTTAGCACTCAACTATTTTGTGATGTTTGTAAGTTGTTCTTCAGCACAAAAGTCGCCGGGTTCAACTATAACGCCACCTCCTATTTCAGGGCACGTTTCAAAAGACTCTAGATCGGA
>JAKAKY010000062.1 GCA_021824365.1 Bacteroidota bacterium
TCTTTAGGAGAAGCCGCCATATTAACTTTAGAAGAAAAAAAAATATTATTACAAACAGCTATAGCTAATAGTAACAAATCGGTGCCGGTATTACTAAATATTGCTGCTACAACCTTAAAAGAAGCGATTCAACATGTTGAGCTGGGTGTTCAAAACAACGCAAATGGGTTTATGTTATTGCCGCCCATGCGTTATAAAAGTGACAAGAAAGAAACATTATATTTTCTAAAATCAGTTGCTGAAGCTACTACTTTACCAATTATGCTGTACAATAATCCGATTGATTATGGCACTGAAATTACGATTGATATTTTGGAGAAATTAGCAAATCAACAGAACATTGTAGCTATTAAAGAATAATAACCCTCTCCAGATTTGGCGAATGGTGAATCATCAATATACCAAAGCGGTTATTTCAGCTTAATGGCAAATATTTAGTTGCATGAAGAAAATTTTTTTTTGTATTGATGCGCATACCTGCGGCAATCCGGTACGGTTAGTAGCCGGCGGAGGGCCTGTTTTATCCGGGAAAAATATGAGCGAAAAAAGGCAACATTTTTTGCAGGAATTTGATTGGATAAGAAAAGGATTGATGTTTGAACCCCGCGGCCATGATATGATGAGCGGCAGTATTTTATATCCTCCGCATTATCCGGAAAATGATGCTGCAGTTTTGTTTATTGAAACCAGTGGATGTTTGCCTATGTGCGGACATGGCACTATTGGAACAGTTACCATTGCCATTCAGGAAGGTTTGATTTTACCCAAAAATCCGGGATATTTACGTTTAGAAACTCCGGCAGGTATAGTTCCGGTGAAATATATTGAACAAAACAAAAAAATATCCAGTGTTCAATTAACCAATGTACCCTCATTTCTGGCAGCAGAAGCAATTGCCATTGAATGTGAAGGATTGGGGAATTTGTTGGTGGATGTGGCGTATGGGGGAAATTTCTATGCGATTGTAGATGTGCAGCAAAATTTTGAGGGATTAGAAAATTATTCGGCAGATCAATTAATACATTTTGCGCGGTCGATTAAAAAAGCCGTGAATGCAAAACAAGATTTTATACATCCTGAACTTGAAACGATTCGGGGATGCAGCCATGTGTTATTTGCAGGTAAAGTATTAAACCCAAATTCAACCGCAAGAAATGCTGTGGTGTATGGTGAAAAGGCCATTGACAGAAGCCCCTGTGGTACAGGTACTTCTGCAAGAATGGCCCAATGGTATACCAAAGGCCAGCTAAAAAAAGGAGATGTTTTTGTGCATGAAAGCATTATTGGTTCCATTTTTAAAGGTATAATTGAAGAAGAATTGACAATTGGAGGAAAACCTGCCATCAGGCCGGGTATTGAAGGTTGGGCAAAAGTTTATGGGTATAACACCATTCAAATAGATACAGATGAAGATCCTTATGCATTAGGATTCCAGGTTTTGTAATTCAAATAAATAAACATTATGAAGGTAATTGTAATAGGAGGTGGTATTATTGGTTTAAGCAGTGCTTATTTTTTGCAGCAATCCGGGCATGAAGTAACCGTAATTGACCAAACAGATATGCTGAATAACTGTTCTTACGGCAATGCAGGATACGTTTGCCCCAGCCATTTTATTCCTTTAGCTACGCCAGGCATTGTAAAGCAGGGTTTAAGATGGATGTTAAATGATACCAGCCCATTTTACGTACAGCCTCGTTTCAGTAAATCTTTAATAGATTGGGGTATCCAGTTTATGAGAAGCGCAACACCCGAAAAGGTTGAAAAAGCAGCCATTCCATTACGCGATATTGCTTTGTTTAGCCAACACATGTATGCAACTTTGGCTGCCCAACCCAATTTTAATTTTGCTTATGAACACAAGGGCTTATTAGAAATTTTTCAAACAGAAAAGGGAGCTGAACACGCTAAGCATACGGTTGAAAAAGCACATCGATTGGGATTGATGGATACAGTGTTATTAGATTACCATGCTTTGCAGACGATGGAACCCCAAACTAAAATCAATGCACTGGGAGCCATTTATTTTAAGTGTGATGCGCATTTGTATCCAAATAAACTGATGGCGCAATTGTTGCAGTATTTGCAGGCCAACGGGGTAGCATTATTGAAAAATGAAACAGTCGCCAATTTTTATACAGAAAATCACCAAATTAAATCTGTTGTTACTGCAAAAGCCATTCATAGTGCTGATGCTTTTGTTCTGGCAACCGGCTCCTGGAGTCGTGAACTGGCTGCACAACTTCGTGTATCTATTCCGTTAATGCCGGGAAGAGGGTACTCTGTAACCTTAGAAAATACACCTTACCACATCAATTATCCGGCTATTTTAGTAGAAGGTAGGGCTGCATTAACCCCTATGGATGGCAATAAAATACGATTTGGGGGTACAATGGAAATAACCAAAACCACTACACCACCCAAAATAAAACGGGTAGCCGGTTTGTTACAAGCTGTTCAACGCTTTTATCCTGAATTTACCATTCCAATGCCATCTATTGAACAAATTTGGTATGGCTTTCGGCCCTGTTCTGCTGATGGATTGCCTTATATCGGTAAACCCAAACAATGGCATAATTTGGTGATGGCTACCGGTCATTCTATGTTGGGCTTAAGTTTGGGGGCCGGTACCGGAAAATTGGTCACTGAAATTTTGAATGAACAAAAAACATCTCTTGCTATGGACGCTTTTCGTGTCAATCGTTTTGATTAATTCAAATCTTCACATTTTTTATTACCGGGTTTCAAATATTTTTATCTATCATAACTACTATCTGCTTTGAGTTTCAGCATTGTGTTACTACTGTTAAAATTTTTTTAACCCCAAAATAATTAATCTATAAAAATAGTAGACTATATTTGCCTATCAAATTAGTAGACTAATAACTTTATATTTCATGAATCTATACCATTTCAAAATGTGTAATTGTTGCTGCTGAAGCAGGATATGCCTATTTTTTCAGTACCATAAAACAATTGCAAATCATGGAATCAATCAACATATCGGCTCAACTTCAACAACTTCAATCACAAGTTCAAGGCTTATCTGAGTGGGAAGCGCTACAAACGCTAACAACTTCATTTCCCGGAAAAGTTGTTTTTTCCACCAGTTTTAGTATGGAAGATCAAGCCATTGCTTATTGGATTACAAAATACCAGTTAGCCATTCAAATATTCACCTTAGATACCGGCCGTTTGTTTCCTGAAACTTATTCTGTTTGGGAAAGAACAAAGGAAAAATATGGAGCCATAATTACTGCATATTACCCCAATGCGGCTCATTTACAACAATTTGCTAGTCAAAATGGACCTAATGCTTTCTACTCTTCAGTTGAAAACAGGAAACAATGTTGTTTTATTAGAAAAGTAGAACCCTTACAAAAGGCTTTGCAGGGTAATAAAGTTTGGATTACCGGTTTGCGTGCTGAACATTCACCTGATAGAAAAGATTTACCCATGTTAGAATGGGATAGTTTGCATGCTATTTTTAAATTTCATCCCATTTTACATTGGTCAACTGAAACAGTGAAAACCTTCATCCAACAAAATGATATACCTTATAATCCTTTACACGACAAAGGTTTTGTAAGTATTGGTTGTGCGCCATGTACCCGAGCCATACAACCGGGTGAAGATTTTAGAGCCGGCAGGTGGTGGTGGGAGGATGCCTCCAAAAAAGAGTGTGGGTTACATTTACATCAGGATATTGCAAACAAGTAAAGCAAATTTTTTAAGTGTTAGTTATGGACAAATATTATTTAGATTATTTAGATCAGTTAGAATCTGAAGCCATTCATATTTTTAGGGAAGTTGCCAGCCAGTTCGAGAAACCTGCTCTATTGTTTAGTGGAGGAAAAGACTCTATTACTTTAGTTCATTTGGCTTTAAAAGCTTTCCGCCCCGGCAATTTTCCCTTTCCTTTATTACATATTGATACCGGCCATAATTTTCCTGAAGCACTACAATTTAGGGATGCGTTGGCAGATGAAATTGGAGGAACTTTAATTGTTAGGAAAGTAGAAGATACCATTCGAGCTAAAAATTTGCCTGAACCTAAAAGTAAATTTGCCAGCAGAAATGCATTGCAAACTTTTACACTTTTAGATGCCATTGAGGAATTTAAATTTGATGCCTGTATTGGTGGGGCCCGACGCGATGAAGAAAAAGCCCGTGCCAAAGAAAGAATTTTTTCAGTGAGGGATGAGTTTGGTCAATGGGATCCGAAACTGCAACGTCCTGAATTATGGAATACCTACAATGGGAAAATACATAAAGGCGAAAATGTGCGGGTATTTCCCATTAGTAATTGGACAGAATTAGATATTTGGAATTATATTAAACGTCATAGAATTACGCTGCCATCTATTTACTTTGCACATCAGCGTGAAGTAATTGAATATGAAGGTCAATTGGTGGCTGTTTCTCCCTTTATTCAAATTGCAGAAACTGATGTTGTTACAACAAGGCAGGTACGTTATAGAACAGTTGGCGATATGAGTTGCACTGCTGCTATTGAATCAAATGCCAAACATATTGATGATATTATTGCTGAAATTATTGCTACAAAAACCAGTGAACGAGGCGAAACCCGAATAGATGATAAGGTTTCAGAAGCCGCAATGGAGGACCGCAAAAAAAACGGATATTTTTAACAAGTAAAAAATAATTCAATGGATATTTTACGATTTATTACTGCGGGTAGTGTAGATGATGGTAAAAGTACCTTAATTGGCCGATTGTTATATGATAGCAAATCAATTATGATTGACCAGTTAACCGCTATTCAACAACAAACAAAACACAAAGCATTGGGTGAAATTGATTTAGCCTTATTAACCGATGGTTTAAGAGCTGAAAGAGAACAGGGCATAACAATTGATGTGGCCTATAAATATTTTTCAACCCCTAAAAGAAAATTCATTATTGCCGATGCACCCGGCCACGTTCAATATACCCGTAATATGGTTACCGGTGCATCGAATGCCAACCTGATTATCATATTGGTTGATGCCAGAAATGGCGTGGTAGAGCAAACCAAACGCCATTCTATCATTGCATCAATATTAAAAATTCAACATGTTATTGTTGCCATCAATAAAATGGATATGGCAGGCTATGCGGAAGATACTTACAATAATATTGTAATTGACTACGCAGCAGTAGCTGAATCATTAGGGCTGAATAATGTTACCTATATACCTATCAGCGCATTGAATGGTGATAATATTGTTGAAAAATCAGCATTGCTTAATTGGTATGAAGGGCCTTCTCTATTGTCGCTTTTAGAAAATATATCTATTCATCAGGACGTGAATTTAAACATTACCCGATTCCCGGTTCAACATGTAATAAGGCCGCAAAGCCCAGAATGGCATGATTACCGTGGATATGCCGGTAAATTAATTAGTGGCATTTTTAAAACCGGAGATGCCGTAACTGTTCTTCCCGAAGGGCTTACTACTTCCATTGCTTTCATTGAACACAATGGTAAAAATGTAGAGGAAGCTTTTGCTCCACAAAGTATTGTGTTACATTTGAAAGATGATGTAGATGTCAGCAGAGGTATTTTAATTGCTCCCACTCATCAATTACCAACAGTGGCCAAAGAAATAACCACTTTGGTTTGTTGGATGGATACCAAACCTTTGCAAAAGGGTAACCGCTATTGGTTTCAGTTAAACAGCACTATGGTTAAATGTATGGTAAGTGAAATTCACTATGCTTTAGATGTAAATACGTTGGGGAAAAATATGCATGTTACATCTATTGCTTTGAATGAAATTGCACAAATTGTACTGAAAACTGCTTCGCCACTGGCATTTGACAGTTATAACCAACTACGTGCAAATGGTGGTGCTATTTTGATTGATGAAGCCACCAATGTTACCGTTGGTGCATGTATGATACAATAAAAAAAATAATACTTCTGCTACAAATACTTTTTTGGAAACTTTACTGGCAACCAACTGTTATATTCACCTATGGACGAAACATTATTTTTAGAAAAGTTATACCTGCGCAACGATAAATGTTTTCAGGTATTTCCCGATAAAGCTGCTACCGAAAGTTTTGTTTCAGATTTATTTCGTTTGTGCTTTATTCCCAAAAACAATGGAGCAGGTAGTTTATTCACCATTCAAAGAGATTATGCCGATTTAAAAGTGCGTTTCCAAACCATGATTAAAGGGTTTATTCCCGATGCATTGCCAACAGATGCCATCACGCAACGTTTCTTTGAACAGTTACCCCAAGTATATGAGGTGTTATTAGAAGATGCAAATGCCATTTTACAATCAGACCCTGCTGCACAATCGCTGGAAGAAGTTTTGGTGGCTTATCCCGGTTTTTTTGCAACGGCAGTGTATCGTTTCTCGCATATACTATGGCATTTGAATTTAAGAGTATTGGGTAGAATGTTTACGGAATATGCGCATAGTAAAACGGGTATCGACATTCATCCCGGTGCGCAAATTGGGCATGCTTTTTCCATTGATCATGGAACCGGTGTGGTAATTGGGGAAACCAGTATATTGGGTAATAACGTTAAATTATATCAGGGTGTAACATTAGGTGCACTGAGTGTTGACAAAAAAGATGCTACTACCAAAAGGCATCCTACGATTGAGGATAATGTAGTGATTTATTCAGGTGCCACTATTTTAGGCGGCGATACTGTTATAGGCCATGATAGCATTATTGGTGGAAATGCTTGGTTAACCTATAGTGTTGAGCCATATTCGGTTGTGTACCATAAAAGTGAAATTAAAGTAAGAGATAATAACCCTTTTCCGGAACCGCTTAATTACGTAATTTAAAAAAAATATATATGAAGGCAGATAATATTTTAGCAACTATAGGTAATACCCCCCATGTTCAATTAAATAAAATTTTTGAAACGCCGCATAAGGTTTGGATGAAATTGGAAAGAGTCAACCCCGGTGGAAGTATTAAAGACAGAATAGCATTGGCTATGATTGAAGATGCCGAGAAGAAAGGTTTACTACATCCTAATAGTGTGATTGTAGAACCAACTTCCGGCAATACCGGCATTGGCTTAGCGATGGTGGCTGCTGTAAAAGGCTATAAAATTATTTTAGTAATGCCAGAAAGTATGAGTATAGAGCGTCGTAAATTAATGGCGTTATACGGTGCCGAATTTGTGTTAACACCCAGAGAAAAAGGAATGAAAGGTGCTATTGAGAAAGCCAATGAAATAGTGCACGATAACCCTAATGCCTGGATGCCACAACAATTCAATAATCCGGCTAATACCTACATTCACCATCAAACAACAGCCAACGAAATTGTAAAAGATTTTCCCGAAGGTATTGATTATTTAATAACAGGTGTTGGTACCGGCGGACATATTACAGGAGTTACTGAAGTGTTGAAAGTAAAATGGCCTTCTGTTATAATATTTGCTGTTGAACCTGAATTATCGCCGGTTTTAAGTGGTGGTAACCCGGGGCCACATCCTTTACAAGGTTTGGGTGCAGGTTTTATTCCATCCATTTTAAACGTTCAGTTATTAGACGGAGTGGTTAAAGTGAGTAAAGAAAATGCCTTTAAGTATGCACAACTGCTGGCACATCGTGAGGGTATTTTAGCCGGTATTTCAACCGGTGCATCATTAGCTGCTGTAGCGCAGTTACTGCCTGAAATTCCTGAACATAAAACCATTCTGACATTTAACTACGATACAGGTGAAAGGTATTTATCCGTAGAAGGGTTATTTTAGTTTTTTTATCTCTATGATCATAGAGATAATTTTTTGAACATTTATCCTACAAAAAAAGTAGACTAATGAATACAACCAATAAAGGAAAAGTAGTGATCATAGGCGCTGGCCCGGGTGATCCTGATTTAATCACCATTAAAGCAGTGCAATATTTACAAAAGGCGAATGTTGTGTTAGTAGACAGATTAGTGAGTGAAGTTATATTGAAGCGGTATGTAAATCCAAATGCCATCATTATTCCGGTTGGTAAGCAATGCCGTTATGGGTTATCAACTGCACAGGGAACCATTAATACATTACTGATTCAATATGCTAATACACATGCATTGGTTGTTCGGTTAAAAGGGGGCGATGTGTCGTTCTTTTCAAATGTTTTAGATGAATTGGAAGTTTTAAAAAATCAAGCCATACCTTTTGAAATTGTGCCGGGTATTACTGCTGCTTCCGGAGCAGCTGCTTATGCCGGTATTCCCTTAACCGCACGTAATTATGCCACTGCCATTCGCTTTTTAACTTACTACAAAACCAATATAATAACTGATTCTGCCTGGCATGATTTAGCCATAACAAATGATACACTGGTCTGGTATATGTCGTCTGAAACCCTGGAGCCATTAATTGAACAATTACGGCTGCATGGTATAGACGAACAAAAATGGGTGTCTGTTATTGAACAGGCTACTACACCTTTACAACAAGTGTATAGTGCCCCAATTCGTAATTTTTTATTACAATTTGGAACCATGCAATTTCTTTCGCCTTCATTGGTCATTATTGGACGAGTAGCTTCATTAAGTCAGCAATTCAATTGGTTTAATGGTGAAAACACACAACAGTCCCTTTATTTTCCTCAAGTTACCGCAACTGCTGAACCTTATTTACATCATTCATTAATGCCACCTTATGTTAGCCGCACCTAAACTGAAAACAATTATTGATTTGGTTCAAAACTCCAGCAAAGAAGAGCTGATATGGATTAACGGCTATATTGCAGGAATTATCAGGCAAGATGCTATACCTGAACAATCTGCTGAAACTATTGTAAACACTAAGCCTAAACTAACCATTGTATACGGTACTGAAACCGGCAATGCCAAACAATTGGCCACACAGTTTGCTACAGTAGCCAAACAAAAAAAATGTTTGGTAAAATTGGTTGGATTAGAACAATATGCAGTTAAAGATTTGGAGAAAGAAGCGATACTAATTGTGGTAATTAGTACACAGGGCGATGGTGAGCCTCCTACAGCCGCAGTTCCTTTTTATGAATACCTGCATCAAATCACATTTCAGCTAAATCATTTACAATATGCCGTTCTGGGTTTAGGCGATAGTAGTTACCCTTTATTTTGCAAAACAGGAGAAGATGTTGATGCACAATTAAACAAATTAGGCGCCAAAAGAATTCATGAATTGTTGAAATGCGATGTGGAGTATGAATTAGAGGCGAATGCCTGGTTCCATACTCTCATTGAAAAATTACACAGCATTCCTTCAGCTACATCCAATCATACCTTACCTGTGCAGGTGGTAAGTAGTACCAAAACAGCCAAACAAACTTATCAGGGTTTGATTGAGAAAAAATTTTTATTAAATGATCATGGTTCTCATCAACAAACTTATCATATTGAAATAAGTACATCAGTGGTTGATTATCATCCGGGTGATTCCGTTGGTATCTATCCTGAAAATCGTGCCGATGTAGTAGATGCAATTTTACACCTGCTACAGTTGCATCCTGAAAAAAAATTTCTATGGAAAGAAGAAGAGCATCGTATTGCAACTTTATTAAGAAAAAAATTGAATATTCTTAATATATCTGAAAAAATCATCAAAAAATATGCAGCATTAACAGAGCAGGAAATACCAGAAACCAGAATGGATTTGCTAGATTTGTTAAAGATTTATCCATTAAAAAATCATACACAAATAGCTGATGTTTTAGCATTATTGTCTGCCCAATCACCCAGGCTGTATACTATCGCTTCTTCACCTGTGGCTAATGAAAATACCATTCATTTAACAGTACATCTTGAAAAATTTTATATCAATGAAAAGGAACGAAATGGTTTGTGTTCATCATACTTTGCTCAAATTCCGCTACAGACTGAATTAACATTTTTTGTACAAAAAAACAAACGATTCAAATTGCCGAAAGATGAAGTGCCTGTTATTATGATTGCGCATGGAACAGGTATTGCTCCTTTTCGTTCCTTCCTGTCACATCGTGATTGTGTAGGTGCAGAGGGTAAAAACTGGTTGCTATTTGAAGAAGAAAATTTCACAACCGATTTTTTGTATCAAACAGAAATTCAGGATTGGTATGCAACCGGTCATTTGCATCAGTTGGATGTTTGCTTTCAACAAAATATCAATAAGCCAACTACATTAATTGAACAATTACAACAAAAAGCAGAATCATTTTTAGAATGGGTTGAAGAGGGTGCATACGTTTTTGTAAGTGGCGAAAAAGATTTTACCGGTGCAAAGCTGGATGAAGCTATCATCAACATTTTATCTGCCTCCGGAAAATACCCCAATGTTATTGAGGCATTGCAGCAATTAAAAAATGAAGGAAGATTTGTAAAAGAAGTATACTAAATTTTAAAAATTATTTATATGTCAGAAACACCCAAACTTTCCAATATAGAAAAAATTAAAATGGCCGGTAGAGGTTTACGGGGTACCCTTGCTGAAAGTCTGCTGGATTCACATACAGGTGCAATTCGGGAAGACGATCAGGCGCTCATCAAATTCCATGGAATGTATCAGCAAGATGATCGGGATAGGAGAGAGGAAAGAGCTGGAAAAAAGTTGGAACGCTTATACTCATTTATGGTGCGTTTGCGTTTAACCGGCGGTTTTTTATTGCCGCAACAATGGGTGGCAATACACCATGCAGCAGGTGCATATAGTACCGGCGTTATCAAAATTACCAGCAGGCAAACCATACAATTACATGGAATTATTAAAGCACATCTCAAGCCTACTTTACAAACATTCCATCATACCGATTTAACTACTATTGCCACTTGTGGCGATATTAACCGGAATGTTTTATGCAGTGCACATCCTGCTTATTCACCTGTACATGAAGAGGTTTTTGCAATGGCCGAAAAAATTTGTGCAAAGTTGTTACCCAAAACCAAAGGGTATGCAGAAATATGGTTAGATGATGAAAAAATTTATGAGCCTGATTCAGAGAAAGATGAATTGTATGAAGACAGGTATTTGCCCCGTAAATTCAAAATTGCCATTGCTATACCGCCACATAATGATGTGGATGTGTTTGCCAATGATATTGGATTGATTGCTATTATCCGAAACAACCAACTAATTGGTTTTAATATTGCTATTGGGGGCGGTTTGGCATCTACACATGGTAATCCGGATACGTATCCACGCTTAGCTACGGTGATTGGCTTTGTGCAGGGTGAAGAAAATATTTTAAATGTGGTGTATACCGTGGCTACCATTCAACGTGATTATGGTAACAGGGCCGACAGAAAATTTGCACGTTTAAAATATACAATTGATAAATATGGTGTTGATTGGTTTAAACAGGAAATTGAAAACAGAAGTGGTTACAAATTTAAAAAAGCAAAACCATTTCAATTAACTGAGAGGGCTGATTCCTTAGGATGGTATCAAAACCATCATAAAAAATGGCACTATACTGTTTTTATAGAAAATGGAAGAATTACCGATACAGAGATGGTACAATTAAAAACCGCTTTATTAAAAATTGCAGAAGCGGGCATTGCAAACTTTCGATTTACTTGTAATCAAAATGTGATTGTGAGTGATGTTGAGCCCCGGCATAAAGCCGGCATAACAGCTATTTTAACCCAACATGGTGTTATTAATGAGCATGAATCAGTATCTTTTGTCAGGCAACGGTCAATGGCTTGTGTAGCATTTCCTACCTGTCCGTTAGCATTGGCTGAAGCGCAAAGGTATTTTCCTGCATTGATGGCTAAAATTGAATTGCTATTAGAAAAAAATGGATTAGAAAATGAAAAAATGATAATCCGTATGACGGGTTGTCCCAACGGTTGTGCCCGTTCTTATGCAGCCGAAATTGGTTTAATTGGCACGGCATACGGAAAATATAACTTATACCTAGGCGGCGATTATGAAGGGTTTCGGCTCAATAAATTATATCGGGAAAACTTGGAAGAAGCGGCCATACTCAAAACATTGGATGATTGTTTTCAGCAATTCAAAAAGCATCATCAATCAAATGAGCGGTTTGGTGATTTTGCCAACCATTATTTTTTTAATGCTTAAAAATAGTATGTTGTTCAGGCAATTAATCTATACCATTTCCCTTTCGGGTTTTTGTTGCCAGGTTGCAGCGCAATCTGTTAATACCAGTAGTGCTGCTGTTTGGACCGGTTATTTTTATTCTATACCCGTTACGGAAAAATGGAAGATTTTAGGCGATGCGCAGTTTCGTTCTAAATATGGATTTTCACAATTGTCGCAAATTTTGGCACGTTCGGGGGTAAGTTATGCTATACAACCCAACTGGACGATAAGTGCCGGAGCCGCTTATTTCAAATCTTCCGGACAACTGCATAACGAAAATATTTTTTTGGATGAATATCGGTTATGGCAGGAGAATGCGGTTCAATTTTATTTTCATCACATTACTTTATCCAACAGAACACGATGGGAAGAAAGGTGGTTACAGAAAAAGTTAGAGGATGGTACCAATTCTTTTTCTTATGCCAACCGATGGCGCAATAAAACAACACTGACTTTTCCTTTTTCAGCTGTATATTCAGGTGAAGTGGGAAGCGAGGTAATGGTTGTAGCTAATCAATCGAATGCTGTGGATTTGTTGAGGGCTTTTGCAGGCATATACATGGTATGTAAACCATCATTCATTGTTCAATTGCAGTATCTGTATCAATGTCAATACAAATCCATCGATGCTATTCATTATCGGGATAATCAACATATTGTTCGATTAAATATTATTCAGAAATTTCCCCAAAAGCTATGAGTACCGATACTTTACCATATGAAAAGCAGGCAACCTCTGTAATCAATGAACAAAACAATTTGTTCCCGGTATTTTTTAAATTAGAAGCATTGAAGGTTTTAATTATTGGTGGTGGAAACGTTGCATTAGAAAAACTCCAAAGTATTGTTCAAAATGCACCCGCTACAAATATTACTATTGTAGCACCTGAAATCAAGCCTGACATTTTTGCAATTGCCGCAAATCATCAAAGCATAACCATTATACCGTCATTTTATGCACCATTATTCCTGCAAAATCAACAATTGGTATTTGTAGCTGTCAATAATATTGAATTGGCCGCTACTATCTGTGCTGAAGCACATGCCATCCATTTATTGGTAAATGTGGCCGATAAACCTGCGTTATGCGATTTTTATCTGGGATCAATTGTTCAAAAAGGTAATTTAAAACTGGCTATTTCTACAAATGGTAAATCGCCCACTATTGCCAAACGATTGAAAGAAGTGTTCAATGAAATCATTCCAAATGACGTAGATGCCTTGCTGTACAACATGCAAAACATCCGCAATCGGTTAAATGGCGATTTTAACGAAAAAGTAAAACAGCTCAATGCACTTACACAAACATTGGTAACAAAAAAAACACATATAGATAATATTAAGTTGCCGACAACAAAAGAAAAAACATGGCAGCAAATTGTAAAATGGTGCTTATTTGCTTTTGTGTTCATGATATTAGGCCATACGCTGCTTTCATTATTACCTGCATTTAGTTGGCATGCAGGATGGCAACAACTGGTGGAATTAATAGATTGGCAGGTTTTTGCTATTATGTTGTTAACAGGTTTTATTGCCCAGCTGGTAGATGGCTCACTGGGAATGGGTTATGGAACTATTTCCACTACTTTTCTTTTAGCCAATGGGGTAAATCCCGCTATTGTGAGTAGTAGAGTACATGCTGCCCGTGTTTTTTCAAGTGGGGTATCGGGCTATCAGCATCACCGATTTGGAAATATCAATAAAAAGTTATTCAAAAATCTGGTGATTACCGGTATGATGGGTGCAGTGTTAGGAGCCACCCTGGCAGGTTTGGTTCAGCAGTATGCCTTTTATATTAAAATACCCTTATCGTTTTACACTTTGTTTCTGGGTTATCATATTATCCGTAAAGCCTTCACCAAACAAAGAAATGGTGCAAAAGTGAAACGTGCCGGTTGGTTGGCTGGTATCGGTGGGTTTACTGATGCCTTTGCAGGTGGTGGTTGGGGCACATTAGTAACGAGTACGCTAATTTCAAAACGAAAAAATCCACGTTATGTAATTGGTTCCGTTTGTTTAGCTGAATTTTTTGTGGTATTTGCCAGTGCACTTACTTTTTTTATTGTATTAAAGCACATTCCTCTGTTTGATGTGGCGGGGTTAATTATTGGTGGTATTATAGCTGCACCCGTGGCTGCAAGGTTGGCAGGGAAACTACCGGTTAAA
>JAKAKY010000063.1 GCA_021824365.1 Bacteroidota bacterium
TCACAATATGAAATTGATAGAATATATTGTTTTCGTGTGCAATAAGAAGCAGCAGCACAACAGTGTAATGGAATACCATCAGTATGCCACTGAATTGGGTGTGGAAGGCATTTACGTCTCCGGTTATCATATTGGTTGCAGTTGTTGTAAAAGCAATGTAGCGGCCATTACCGGAAATAGCGGGAGATACGATGCGGTTAGCGCTTTCATTACCCTGGTTACGTTCCTTACCATCAGCAGTCAGGCTTACCCTTTTAAGTTTAGAATTGTTTTTATCCCATAAAAAATATCCCATAGTCCATTTTTATCGTCAACAACTAATGCATCCGTATTGGAATAAAAAGCGATCCTGACGCCATCATAAGAAATAGAAGGCTTTGATCCACCACCGCCCTTTTTTGCAATAGGGTCTATGCTGATCATGATTGAACTTTCTGATGTCATGTTGCGTAAAAAAAACATTGTTGTTGGAAACACCTTTTTCTGTTTCGGAAATATTGCTTGCAGCCGAAGTAAAAGCAACGAAATTGCCATCGCCGGAAAGAGAAGGTTCATAGCTTTCCGCATTTGCTTCTTTGCCGTCTTTGCCAACACTCACTCTTTCCATTTTATTTGTAGTGGAATACCAAACAAAAACATCACGAACTCCATTTTTATCATTCGGTACCAGGTTGCCGGAATACGATTCAAATGCAACAACTTTTCCATCTCCTGAAATAGCAGGGTTATAAGAATCGCCATTACCTTCCCCGCCATTTGTATCAACACTTATCAATTTAGTGATGCCCGTATTGCGATCACACCAAAAAACCTGGCGATGTTTCCCGGTAGAACCGGAGAAGCCAGCAAGCAGATGAAGATATAAAAGCTATATAACGGCCTTCTTCACCCGCAGTACCACCAACAACCGCATCACTGGTTTCATAAAAGGTACTGAATGCATTATTATTAGAACTGCGGCTTACAAGATCATAAGTAAATCACATCCCACTCTGAGTTTGTTTCCCTTTTGAGGCATTTTTCCTTCTGCCCCGGCATAAACAGAACAGGTTTGTCCTGCCGGCGCCTTTTTAAAACTTATTTTAAAATTTGAACTATCTAAAAACGGCGTTTGAAATTTGAACGTATTGGTGCTAAAATTTTCCCCGCTTTCTTTTTGTGCTGTTATAGAAAGATCGTTTTTGCCGTTATTCTGTAAAAGAATATTTGATCCTGACGGAGCGCTAAATAGTCCGTACAAAAAGAAACTCCCGGCCTGCACCGCTTTATTCGTTGTATTAGCAGGAACTGTATTTTTTATTGATTTTGTTTTTACTGCCGGTTGTACATTCATATTTATGAAAGAAGCAAGACAGAGAAATAACAATAGCTTTTTCATGACTTATTTTTTATAGTATTTGGTTTTTATCTCCGGAATCAAAGCCGATAAATTTTTTATTCTTGTTGCATCTGACGGATGGGTTGAAAGAAATTGAGGGATTTTATTGGTGTTGGCTGCTGCCATCCGCTGCCAGAAAGGAATGGCTTCGGCAGGATCATAACCGGCCATACTCATAAAGATCAAACCCAGTTTATCGGCTTCACTTTCCTGCATGCGGCTGTTGGGTAATGCAAGAGCAAGATTAGACCCAACGATATAAAGTCCCAGGAATAATGCCTGCGTTTCTCCTTTCTTTTCTTTCAATGCTTCTTCCAAAACCAATCCACCGAAATTGATGAGGAGGGCCTGGCTCATTCTTTCATTACCATGTCTTGCAATGGCATGTGCAATTTCATGACCCATTACAACTGCTAATGCGGTTTCATTTTGAGTAACCGGTAATAAACCGGTATATACAACTACTTTGCCACCGGGCATGCACCATGCATTCACAATATTTTCATTGATGGTATTGAACTCCCATTTAAAATTTTTGATCTCTTTGCTCATATTGTTCTGCTGCATATAGCTTTCAACGGCATGCTGAATTCCTGAGCCAACCCTTGTTACCATTTGTGCTCTTTCATCGTATTGTGTAAGAGTGGGACTTGCTTTTACCACTGAGTCATATTGAGAAAAAGCAAGTCCCTGTATCATGAAGTTGGGAACAAGGTTCAATTGCTTACGGCCGGTAACCGGTACTGTTTTACAGGCCTGCAACACAAGAATGGTGAAAAGAAGCCACAGAACATTTTTTATTTTCATCGCAATATTTTTTTTAAAGAAAACAGTAAAAACTGTTAAGCGCTTACTCAGCAAATACCAGGAGCGAACCAGGGATGGTGAATATCTTTTTCATAATAAAAATGTTTTTTTTGATGATTAGATATGTATTAAAACTTTGTCCATGGCCCGCCTGCTTCAGCATCATAACTATATTTATTGGAAACGGTCTGAGTACCTGTTGCGTTGGTTTGATAATAGGTCCAGCCAATACGGCCAGCCTGTAATGTTACAGAAGTAGTCATCACATTATTACAACCCATTGATTCATTGCAGGACGTGATTTTTATTTTTTCCATCTTAATAGTATACACAATCAGTGGTTTGCCAGTGCCGGGTTGTGTTACGGTTACCAGGCCAGACGAAAGAAATTCGCCGCCATTCATTGCTCTTTTTAAATCTGCTGAAGCTCCGGAAACATTCATTGTAAAGCTGAATTGAGTATTACTCTTTCCGCCTGAATTAGTGGTAAGTGCCTGCATACACTTTTCAAAACCTTTTAGAGTGGCATCACCTTTTATTTGCACTCCGTTTGCATCTGCCAGTTTGATATATACATCCTGTTTTTGAGCCGCTGCAATAATGGGCATAAGAAACAGGATGAAAATAATTGTACGCATGTATTTGATTTTTAAATTATTTAGACAACCCATATTTTGTATAGATACCGGAGATGGGGGCGTTGGCATCCAGCAGGTTTAAAACTCTTGCTCCTTTTATGCATGACCAGAATGCATGAAACGTACGGCGCACCCTGATATGTTATACCTGTTTAGATTTATTTTGATTTCTTATATCCCGTGAATATTCCCGAACCGGGAACTTGGGCATCATTCATCCATAAAACCCTGCCACCTTTAATGGCCGAAAAATAGACATCAAAAGTTTTAGGTTTTCCTTCCATCTCTGTAAAATATAATTGCCAGTTGTTGAGTGATTTATAGGTGCCTTCTCCCTTAGCTTTTGCCACGGCTATTTGCCCGCCGTAAGAATTAGCAGCAGCCAATTCCCAATGGTAATTATTGCCGGCTTTGAATACAAACCATTTTGATGAAGAATAAGTACTCATTCCTGCAGAAGCACCCGTGTAATAATTGGTGTAAAATGTATTGCTGGAAAAGAAGTCTTTCCATTCTCCAGTATTATATAAATCAGAAGCAGCAACTGCAAATTTATTTCTGCCAACCATGTTTTCTAACTTATCAAAAACCTCAGGATCAGCTTTGACAGTATTGCCCTGGCTATTGTTGACTACCCAACCACCCATGTATTCCGAAATCGCTCCCCATCTGATCGTTTCCGGATTAAATCCAAACTCCCGGGTGAAGGAATTATTGTCTGTTGTTACTACTTCAATCCATCCGCCGCCTCTTCTGAAAAGGACAATAAAAACCGAATTGCCGGTTTTATTTTCCGTTGCATAACCCATTCCAAAATAAGGACGTTTATAATCTTCAACGTAACATGTCTTATAATTTTTAAGATTACTGTATCGTGGTGCAACTATAATATTCCAGGCTGCATTTGTCAATGGTGCAGGATCGGCAGGAAATATTGTTCCTTCTTTTGGATAATGTAAAAGCACTTTCATGCTGCCTTTTGTTACCTCCACCCAATCTTCCTGCACAGTGCTTGTCCATCCATCGTCGAAATTAGTAGTGCTGAAAGCGAAGCCAGGATTAGAAGTGGATGTTTGCTGAACTGTTAGAATGTTTGTGTTTCCTGTTTTTTCCGGCTTTTTCAGGTCAATACTTCCAACAAATTTTTCTATTGTTTCAAGATATGACTGGCTGTTTGTTGTAGCTATTATACTTGTACAACGATCATAACCACTGAATGTAGTTAGCAATACGGCTGCGGGTTGATTGTTGAATGTAAATTTTCCGGAACCCGTTTTTATTTTCCAACCCTCAGCCTCCTGTGTTTCGGTTGCCTGCATAGTATCGGCAATATTAAATTGCTTTACTGCCATCTCATTCCATTCGCTTTGCAAATCATCTTCAATGTTTCCTTTACTGGCCGTGCTTTTGTAAACACCTATCTGGCACCAGGTTTTATTTTTCTTATCAACATTGGTGTATACAATGACATTTTGTTTTTCTTCTATTGTCCATCCCTTCGGTGGAGTGAAGGTAATGAGGTCAAAGGTTTGTTTTTGAGCAAACGATGTTGGTGTAAAAGAAATAAGAAGGGCGAGAAGAGATATTATTTTCATTGCTGTATCATTTTATTATTTAAAGGTATTGCTGCTCATCGTTGTTTTCTATCCTGTAAAAGGTGGATTTTTTATTTCAGGTTGAATATCGGCAACAATACCTTTTTTACCCACTCTGGTGTTGTAAGCATCTGATGTAAAAGGTTGCAGTGGAAGTATTTCAAATAAGCCTGATAAGCTATGTTTGCACCAGTGAAGTTTTTCAGTATCCATTTTACCCAGGTTTCCGCTGCGGTTAATTGATGTTTCATTTTTAGTGATAGGGTCGTTTGCCTTTTGATCTTCGTTTGAACGAATATATTCATCCTGGAATTGAGCGGATTCGGAAGGTTTATTAGCAGCTCTTGTCTTGTAATCCTGCCCGTAAGTATTTTGTACTGATAAAAGAAGTAAAGCGATCAATATCTTTTTCATAAAGAAGAAGTTTTGGTTATCAGCTTATCGGAAACAGTGCATGCTTAATCGGTTGTTATTTTTACATTGCTGATATAAACTTTTACATTTTCAGCATCGCTGGTAGTGTTTTTCCAGAAGATGCCATTGAACCTGGTACCTGCAGGCAATCCGCAACTGATGCAGGCGCCTCCATACGTCATTTTAAAATCTGTACTTACAGCAACCTGCTTGTTATTGATGAATACAGTGAGGATAGCGCCTTTTACTTTTACTGCAACATGCACTTTTGTTTTTTTATCTGTAAACTCACGAAGAGGATATGTATAAAAAATACCTTCAGAAGAATTTTGCATATTAACTGAAGGGGCGGAGTGAATGTCTATCTTAATATTGCCGTTGTAATTATTGTTTTCGTAGCCGGTTTCATTGCCTGATGCAATATCAATATTTACCCTGGTGCCATTGTTATAAATATTTTCACTGCCGTCTGTATTGGAAGGGCGGGTGGTTAATATCAAACTCGCAGCTCCACCAGTAGCTGAAGAAAATTCTCCATCAGTTGCTAAATCATATTCCAGCGTAAAATTTTCAGGCAATGGTTTTTTTATTCCGGTTGATGATAAAGGATTGTTATATCCTAACTGCACCCATCTACCCGCATTATTTTTTAAGGTAGTAACCATTGAATGTTTGCCATACGTTGAGAAGAACCATCCTGCCGGTTTGCTGCCATCAGCATTACCGGTAAAGTCATCCAAAAAATAAACATTGGCAGGCAATGAGTTTATGGGAGTCTTCTCTTGTACATGGCTTGTTTTCCGGTAACCATCCAATCTTGCATTCAACTGTTCTTCATTAGCAGGCTTGTAGGGTTTACCTTTTACTTTTTCAGGATCAAAGAAATAATTGTACACATATTCATAATTAAAGTTTTCAGTGATGGCTTTGTACATCTCATGCAACTGGTTACCATCTTCTTTTGTTTCGTAAGGGAAACTAACAGCGATCCATTGAGGCTGATCAGTTTTGCATTTTTCCAGCGCAGCAGGTTCTATTTTATAAACAGGAAAATATTGTTTCGATGTTTCTTCATATTGGCTGATTGCAAACGGGTCGGGACTCATTTCAAAACTGTAAATACTGGGCTGCATGGTGCGTAAAACTGCCGGTTCATTCAAAGAGTTTTTGTGTTTTTCTCTTAGTTTTTGTATGTTGACACGGTATTTTTCAATCTTTATTTTTCTGTATTCAAAAGCTTCCTGCTGCGCTTTTATATTGCCGGGCCATTTATTTTCAACATCTTCTTTTTCCGCCTGCAATTGTCTTCCCACAGCATCTTCAGCCAGTTGCAGTAATTCGCCTTTTGAAACAGGAACAAAGGGAAGTTGATTACCCGGCGCCAGGTAAACTGTATTTACTTCATTTACCCTCGTTAAAAATTTACCAGTGTTTGAATTATCGGAAAGGCTTGTTTCCTGTGCCGGATTGTTTTTTACGCTGTACCCATTGGGGGGCCATGTAAACAGGTATTGAGTGGATGTATTTATAAAAGGAATTCCATAACCGCCTGGAATAGTATTAGCACTTATTCTGAATTTAGTATTTTGTTCATCAATGGGTTTAAAGCGGCCTTTAGCATCCAGCCATTCTTTTTTAAAACTTACATCCCAAACCATGAACAAAACACTATAATTATTTTTGTTGACGTACCTGGTAATAGTTCCCAAACCACCAACAGGAGTGTAACTTTTTTTCATCCACTCCACAAACTTATCTACGATGGCTATTTTCTTTTTTTGTAAAGGAGTATTATCCGGCTTCAGTTTATTATCAAAGTAAGCATTATCCCACCAGCCGATAACACTGTCCTGTATCCTTTGCCCGGGGTTGGTTTGGGCAAAGGAGATTGTTAGAAGAAGTTGCAGTAATGGTAGTAATAATATTTGCTTCATTAATAATGATTTAATTTTTTGTGATTTTAATATTACTGATATAATATTTATCATTCGCTCCCGGATTGTAACTATAAAATGACAGCGCATTGAATAAGTGAGCTGCAGGAATAGCTTTTTCATATTCTGCTGTTTTAGTATTATCAATAAGCACCTGCAACATCTCTTCTTTCTTTTTAATGGTTACTGTAATGCGATTATTTTTTTTGTTGTTAGAAAAACCGGGAGCAACAAACGTATTAGAGCCGTTTGAATAACCCGGCGGCGACGGGAATTTTGTTTCCAGCGACACATCTCCATCTCTTCCATCATAGCCGGGTCGAATGCCCAGATCCAGAAATGATTCTGCAGTACCCGGCGAAGTTTCTTTGGCCAGTTTGAAATGTAGTTGTTTGGCACCCCAGGTAAAATTTTGAGCAACTACTACATCGTAACTCAACGTAAAATTTTGTGGTAATGGTTTTTTCATCTCACCGGGTGTTACTGTATAGTCTGCCACCACAGCCCAGTTACCATCTAAACCATCCAGATTGGTAATAACACTGCTGCTGCCAGCCGAACCTAATTTACTTTTCCAGCCAATGGGTATTTTACCAACAACTGTGGTAGAAAAATCTTCAAAGAAAAAAACGTTTTTATCTGCATTGTTTTTCTTAGATGCTTCTGATGCATCAGTAACTACTGCTACTTCTTTGTAGGAAGGAAAACGAAGTGGTTTATAGGTTTGGTTTTTTATTTTTTCAGGATCAAAGAAAAAATTATAGACATAATCAAAATTAAAATTGTTGAGGATGGACTCGTGTAAGTGGATATTATATGGTTGGTTAGGCATACTCATTGTCCACCTGATAACGAGCCATTGCGGCTGGTTGGTTTTGCAAAGTTCCTTCGTTGTCTTTTTTACTTTTAAAATAGGAAAGCTGGTGTAATTTCCTTCCTTTCCATAAATGTCTTTGGTGTCAAAAATATCATCATAACCTTCTGTTGCATTTACAAATGTTTGAAGAGTGATTTGCGTTTTGGAAAGTTTCATTTCAGCAATGTTGTTCCATTTGCTTTTATATTTTTCTTTCAGCCTTGCCAGATTTTTTTGAGCTTTTGCATAATTTTCGGCTGATACAGGTGTTACTTTTTGCCATTCTGGAAATTGTTTTTCGGCTTCTGTAAAAAATTCACCAATGTTTATTTTTTCAAAAGGCAGTGCTTCATTGTTTTTGGTTATGATGACTATGTACTGAGAGTGGGGTATATAAAAATGCTTATAGCCTGTAATGTTTTTGTGGTTTGCAAAGCCCATCAAATTACTTGCGGCTTTATCATCTGCATTATATCCGTTTGAATGGGAAGAGTAATCGGGCAGTATAAAATAGTATTCTTCGGGGCTTGAAATAAAAGATACCGGGTTGCTGATGTATTGCAGTTGATTAGCCTCAATGTGCCAATAATCTCCAAGGTTGTTCTGCGGTACAAATTTTCCCTGTGCATCTTTTTTCAAAAACATATAAATTTTTGTCTGTGCACCATACATAAGTGGCAGGGCATGCGCATGTGTATTTATTGCATTGCCCAGGAGGCTGTTTGTGGGGCTGAATTTTGGGATATAATTTTGATAATAAGTTGCATCACCTAAGCATCCCTTAGGCAGATAAGATTGCTGCATCCATTCCACAAACTTTTGGCTGTATCCAATTTGTTTGGCACTGTATGTTCTGTTGCCAAGTTGTTTTCCTTTTGGCGCTTCGGTATGTTTGCGAATAGTCATCCAGCCGATATCAATATTGGCAATACTTTCAAGGTCAAACCCAATGCGGTCTCTATATACCTGTGCTTGTGAGTGGATGCCAATTGCTATTAGTGTAATGAACAGAAGTGTATTTAAAAAAAAGTATTTCATTTGTTTTTTATTTTATCAATCTCCTGCTTCTTACAGGAATTTGTCTGATGTATTTACGCCAGTATTGTAACTTATTTTCACCATTCAGCCATTTTAATATTCTTCAATTCACCGGTTCCTGAAACAGAACCTTTTCCACTAATAATGCTGATGCGGCCTTCCACACCTACTTCCACAGTTGTGGGGAAAGCATCTTTCCCTGCTATACCAATTCCCGGTGAACCCGATTTTTCGTCTTCATCCAGTATGCCTGTACCTGCACCCACCTTAGCTTCTGCAATTAGCACTACATCCTCTATGCCTTGCTGTCCAAATTCAAATTCAATTCCTCCACCAACTTTTGCTTCTACTTTCAGCGGGCCTGCTTTTAAATCTTTTCCGGCTTCGGCGCTTATTTTGAAAGTGCTGCTGATATATGTATCACTTTCTGCCCTTTCAAAATCATCTTTTCTAACATAGTTTAGAAACATAAAATCAAACTCACTGGTCATGCGGCTACAGTTGTGTGTGAACTTTATTATTTTTAAATCCATGCTATCATTGTACTGGCAGGCCACATCATCAAACTTTGAAAGCTTGCCTGTTTTTCCCATTAGCGGCTTTGCACATTTGTATTTAGTTATTGATTCGAATGAAAAGGGAGATTCTGCACTCAGTGCACCCAGCCATGCAATTTTGGCTTCCAGTTTATGAGCTTCAAATTTTTCAGGCCACTCAGAATATATTTGCCAATGTGTTGTTTCATTCAGATACTTTTTTTGTATTTCCAGGTATTCTTTAAAGAAGGATTCTACTGCTCCGTTATAAGTGTTCAGGTATTTATCGCTGGTTTCTTTATACCGGGGACAAAAATCTTTATTGGGTAAACCTTCACCTGTTTGTTCTAAATCTTCCTCATGCAGTTTCTCCATAGCAGCTTCATATTCTCTCTTTAATTGCACTGCTGTACCGTTGAAAAATGCTGTTGTTTTTTTCCCAAACTCTGCCATTCTGCGTGAGTATTCATCCATTACTTCATTTTGTTTGAGATATGCTGCACTAGCATGCATTGGCACCAGTGTAAGTACACCCTGCGGACTGCCTGCATTCACGGATGCTTTTACCATAGCAATATTTTCGTTTGATCTTTTCTGCTGCATATCCATCGCCAGTTGCCACGCAGCTTTCAAACTGGTTTTTAAAGCAACTGCCTGTTCTTTTAATTGCTGGCGGTAAGCTGTCCATTCAGGTTCCATTGCAATGCATTCATCAACAGATTTTGGAAAAGGAGGTGTTGCAAAACCACCAAGATTTAACGGATCTGCTTTCGTGTTTTTGGGAAGTGAAACTTCTTTGGCGGTAAGTTTATGTCCCATTTTGCGTAAGCGGTCTTCTTTTTCTTTGGAATAAGAATGAAGAATTGATCTTTTTACAAGATTCACTGCTTCCGTTTTATTACCCTTGCTTTCTTCAATAAATGATTTTGTATAATTAGCCTGTGGATGATAAGCGTATATGCGAATGGTGCTGTCTAAATATTTTTCTGCTTTTGCAATGTCACCCAGCCCAAACCAGGCCTGCCCCAGGTTGTTGAGTAAAGTGCTGTTTTTTGGGAATTTTGTACTGAGATTATTAAGAATGGGAATAGCTAATTGTTGTGCACCCAACATGGAAAGCATGGAAGCATAATTGCTAAGGTTATCTGTATTAGTGAGGTCATCTGCGCAAATTTTTCCCAGGGTGAAATAAGCCATTTCGGGCTTGCCGGCTATCCATAATCCTGCGGCCATGTTACCTGCTTCAGCACTGTTTTTACTTTTTGATTTGATATAACTGTAAATTTTATCGGCCATTTTTTTTACTTCCGGTTTCAGTAGTGTGGCCGCTTTATTTTGAATGGAAGTAATATATGCACCCATACGGCCATCTGTTACAGTTTTGGGTATGGCTGCTATTCTATCCACATCTTTTTTGGGCACTATCCTGTTTTCAACTTCCCATGCGTCTTTCAGTTGCTTATCACTAACCTTTGGTACATTTTTAAACGATGGTTTTTTGATACCCATGCTATCCATCATTCGTAATGTTTCAGGATCCATGTTGTCCATTTCCATCTGTGCCATTTCCATCATCTTTTCCATTTCGGACATAGTGGGGGGCTTTTTCTGCTTTGGTTTTGGTTTGGATTGTGCGAAAGCAACTCCAATAATCAAAAGGAGCATAAATGTTGAGCAGAGAAACTTCCTTTTCATTTATTTTTATTTTATAAAAAAATGTTTTTTTGCTTTTGTTATTCCGCACAAAACCTACAAGGCCCAACGCCAGTGTAATTAGCAAAAATGCCCGATGAAGCAAAGCGGCTATCCAACTTTGCACCAATGCCAAACACTACATAGCTGCCCGAATAACTCATAACTGCACCACCAACACTGCTGCCCACCACGGTGGAAACAGCCTTGTTCTTTTTTGCAGTCACATCATACATCACGATATTTGAAGCGGGCACACCCAGGTTGGTTGCCTTGGTTGAATACGCAACATAATTTCCATCATACGAAATGGCAATTTTTTCTCCCTGCCCGATGGGACTATCTGCATTACCAAATTTTCCATCAGCAGTTGTGCTTGCAATAATGGTGGTGTTTGTTTGCACATCGTAAATAAAAACATCCTGGAAATTTTTATCATCACCCGGTACCATGTTGCTTGCCGTGGTAGCAAATGCAATATACCTTCCGTTGCCTGATATGGATGGCGCCACAATGCGGTTAACACTTTCTTCTCCCTGGTTGCGTTCTTTTCCATCGGCTGTAAGACTTATTCTTTTTAACTGCGGATTCTTTTCTTCCCATAAAAAAATATCCCACAACCCATTTTTATCATCGCTAACTAATGTTGATGTTTGTGAGTAAAACGCCATCCGCTTTCCATCATAAGCAATAGAAGCATTGGAGCCACCACCACCTTTTTTTGATGAGGGATCAATACTGATCATGATGGTTGAATTTAAAGCCATGTCTCTTAAAAAAACATTGTTATTTGATTCGCCTTTGGGCGTTGTGGAAATATTGCCTGCGGTAGATGTGAAAGCAATTAAATTTCCATCACCTGAAACGGATGGTTCATAACTTGCTGCGTTCGCCTCTTTGTCATCATTGCCAACGCTTACTCTTTCAATTTTATTGGTAACGGAATGCCAGATGAAAATATCTTTTACCCCATTTTTATCATCAGTAATTAAGTTGGTAGCATTTGATTCAAACGCAACCGATTTTCCATCGCCTGAAATTGCAGGGGCATAACAATCGCCATTGCCTTCTTCGCCGGTTGGTGCTGCGCTGATTAATTTTGTTGTGCCTGTATTTCTGTCACGCCAAAAAATTTGCCGATACTTTCCACTGCCCCCGGAAAAAACAGCTGATGATACATAAGCAATGTACCGGCCTTCTTCACCCGGGTTTCCACCAACAGCCACATCACTGCCGTCATAAAATGTGCTGAACTTTGCATCGTTGCTACTGCGGGTTACTAAATCATAAGTATAATCGGAAGCGATTTTTATTTTACCGCTTTGTGGCATTTCCCCATTGGCTCCGGGATACATATAAATTGTTTGTCCGGCTGTACTATTTTTTGTGGTGACGTTGAATTTTGCTCCGTCGGGAAATGGTGTTGGAAAACTAAAGTTTGTTATGGTAAATATTTTGCCACTTTCTTTTTTGGGTGAGATGGTTAGATCGTTCTTGCCATTGTTCTGCAACACAATGCCGATGCCGGAAGGTGCATAAAATATTCCGCTTAGCTGAGAGGTGGATGCTGTTGCATTAGTATTTGAGGTTGTGGCAGCAACAGTTTTTTTTGCCGGTTTTACAGAAGAAGACTTTTGTGCTTGCATATTTTGTATAATGGCAGTTAGTGCAAGCAGCAGTATTATTTTTTTCATTTTAAATATTTGTGAAGCTGTTTAAGAAATAATTTTTTTGGTTAAAGATTTTTTGCTTCACCTGCCACACCTTTAAAGGCGTGGCAAGTTACTTCCCCAGCATATTTTTAAGTGTTGCAAAATCAACGGCTTTTTTTATGTTGGCAATATTCTCTTCAAATACAGGATCGCCATGCGAAACTTTATATGCGACTGTGAAAAATTGCGGAGAAGACATAGACAGCTTCTTGTGGTAGTAATTAAGGTTTGGCTTCACCGCAATAAAAGAACCGCGGGTACCTTCCTCAACGAACTTTTCAAACCTTTGCTCCTCGTTCCACATGCAAACTGCCGCTTTGTTTAATTCTGATTCCGGTTTGCTTAAATATTCACTTATATTTTTCAGGTATTTATCAAGGTAAGTTTTTTCGCCAGGGCTGTCTTTAATATCTTTTTCAAGTCTTTTCTTTTGTATCAACAGGTATTCTTTACGCGTCAAATAAGAGAAGGGAAGCGTATCATTATACGTGATCAACCAGCGATATTCTTTTATCTCCGATGCTGTTCCATAATCTCCAACTACTTCTTCGCCCATAAAATAATAACCATCTTTTAATACAGGTCTTTCTTTCAATTTCAAATAGCCCCTGAAATTGTCAGTGGCAAGATTAGTTGCATATAAATTGTTTAAACAAAAAATTACGTTGGCCGTTATAGTCACTGTTGTTGGAGTGGAATAATCAACATAATATTTTGATGGATCTTTACTTTTTTTGTCGCATAAATATCGAAGAATGTACATCGAATAATAGTACGGGTCTGCAATCCAGTGTTCGCCTGCAGATACTGATTTACCAAATGATGTACCGTAAGTGATCTGGCAACCGGCAGGTTGATAATTCGATGAAACCATTTTATGAATAGCTGTTGTTACCGCTTTTTCTTTTGCCAGGTCTGCTGCGCTAACATTTGCCACAGAGCCTTTGCTGCCAGGCTTCCATGTACCGGGTTTTTTCTGTAAAATTTCTTTTGAACAATCCTGTGCTGATGACCAAATTGAAAACAAGAGACAAGCAAATAGTATTTTGTATTTCATGATGCAGTTATTTTATTTACCATTCGGTAATTTTCATTCCTTTCAGTATACCTGAGCCGCCCATCTCTCCATGCCCGCTGATAAGGCTGATGCGGCCTTCTATTCCGGCTTCCACAGTAGTGGGAAAAGCATCTTTCCCCGCTATACCAATCCCGGGTGAATCTGTTTCTTCGTCCTCATCAAATATGCCTGTACCTGCTCCAACCTTAGCCTCTCCAATAAGTGCCACATCTTCCAACCCTGTACGACCAAACTCAAGTTCAACTCCTCCACCAATTTTTGCTTCTACTTTCAAAGGGCCTGCTTTCTGGTCTTTTCCTGCTTCGACGCTTACTTTGAGAGTGCTGCCGATATAAGTGTCACCTTCTGCCCGTTCAAAATCATCTTTTCTGACATAGTTTAGAAACATAAAATCAAACTCACTGGTCATGCGGCTGCAGTTGTTTGTAAACTTTATTATTTTTAAATCCATAGTAGCTTTGTACTGGCAAGCTATATCATCAAATTTTGACAGCTTG
>JAKAKY010000263.1 GCA_021824365.1 Bacteroidota bacterium
GCAATAAAATCGGGCAATACAACAGACAGGCTGTACTGATATACGGTTTGTTGAAGGGTACCTGCAGGCGTTACAGGTAAATGAACTGCATCCATAAAACAAATTTTTTTATACCAACAAATTTAGTGTAAAATTGCTAAATAATTTAGCTAATTGCAAAATATTTTTTTATGACAGATAATATGGCTTACACACCTGCCTACCGGGGCAGTAAAGATTTTACCCAACACCAGGTACCCACTGCCAATGCCAATGGTTTTGGCGCCGCCGCCGATGATTATATGGAAAGGGGTATTGACCTGAATGAACAACTCATTATGAACAAACCGGCTACCTTTTTTTTCCGTATGAACGGTGATGCCATGACGGAGGTCGGCATTCATAGTGGCGATGTATTAATTGTTGACCGAAGTGTTGCTATAGCCTCGGGTAAAATAATTGTAGCGGTGGTTAACGGTGAGCTATTGGTGCGGAGGTTGCAGCTAAACTTTAACCGTGCCACACTGTTAGCCGAAAACAGCCGTTACGCCCCTATTGAAATTACCGAGTTTAGCGAGCAATATATATGGGGTGTGGTAACCTGTGTAATACATGTATAGAAGCAGGTTTATTATCGGGCGGTGTTATCAGCAAAACCAACGGCAGGGGTACTAAAGGCATTCATTATTAGTGGGTAACCGGCTATTGCCTTACTATGTGGCTGCGGTTGCGTCGCACACTTGTACGGCATCAACTACAACCACTAACGGGCATCGGCTGACGTAAAAACTGTAGTTATTTAAATACTATTCATTCACCCATCCAAACTAAACAACATGATAAACAACAACCCCAACCAACAACCTGCACCGGCCACAAAAGAGGCGGCTATACAGTACCTGAAAGGCAGGGGCGCCCAAATAAACACACCCAACCATTTTTTAAAAACCAATACAGAAAAGTTACATGTTGAGGCAATAGATGATTGGGAAACAACAGGCAGCGCTACACAATACATTATAACGCAGGCTACCGGTATTGTAAACAAAGTAGACAGTCCCGATGTGGGTATGTGGTACAGTATGAATCCGTACCAGGGCTGCGAACATGGCTGTATTTACTGCTATGCCCGTAATGTGCACGAATATTGGGGTTACAGCGCCGGTATTGATTTTGAAAGCAAAATATTGGTAAAGCAAAATGCCCCGGAGCTATTGCATAAATTTTTAATGAAGCCCGGTTGGCAATGCCAGCCCATTTCACTCAGCGGTAATACCGATTGTTATCAGCCTGCTGAACAAAAATTTAAACTTACCCGACAGTTACTACAGGTTTGTCAGGCCTTTAACCAGCCGGCAGGCATTATTACCAAAAACGCTGCCATACTGCGTGATACAGCTATTCTGCAGGCCATGGCTGCAAAAAATTTAGTGAGTGTATTGGTGAGCATTACCTCACTTAACGAACCACTGCGCAGCGTAATGGAACCCCGAACTACTACTGCTATGCAGCGTTTGCGCATTATTGAAACATTGAGTAAGGCCGGCATACGGGCGGGTATAATGCTGGGGCCAATGATACCGGGCCTAAATGAACACGAAATGCAAAGTATTATGGAACGGGCAGCAGCAGCAGGTGCCAGCTTTTCGGCCTATACATTTATACGCCTGAATGGTGCAATAGCCAACCTGTTTAAAGACTGGCTCTTTAAAAACTTTCCCGACAGGGCTAATAAAGTATGGCATTTAATAGAACAGGCACATGGCGGTAAAGTAAATGACAGCCGCTGGGGTATTAGAATGCGGGGCGAGGGGCCCATTGCCGCCCTGGTGCAACAACAATTTAACACCTACAACCGCAAATATGGGCTGAATGCAGAAAAATGGCATTTATCTACCCAACATTTTATGCGGCCGGGTACACAGGGTACATTGTTTTAAACCGCAGCAATTGATTGTTTCAAAAACAGGATTGTTTTTCCACATTACCCTATTGCCATCGGAGCTTGCATTATCTTTATGCTATCAACCAATCACCAGTTTTTCGCATCCATACCATAAAGCCACTTGCATGAAAATTACTTTTTTCTCTACCCAGCCTTACGATAAAGAATTTTTCATCAAAGGAAATACACCGTATGGTTTTGAATTTACTTTTTTTGAAACCCATTTAGGCCCGCATATTGTGCAGGCAGTAGAGCCTACCGGGGCTATTTGTGTGTTTGTAAACGATAAGGTAACTGCAGCAGTAATAGCGGTGCTGGCACAAAAAGGGGTAAAAGTAATTGCACTGCGTTGTGCCGGGTTTAATAATGTTGATATTGAAGCGGCAAAAGCACACCAAATACATGTATGCAGGGTACCTGCCTATTCGCCTGAAGCAGTAGCCGAACATGCTTTGGCCATGATACTTACCTTAAACAGAAAAACACATAAAGCCTATAACCGTGTACGCGAACAAAACTTTTCGCTCAATGGCTTGCTGGGTTTTACCCTAAAAGGGAAAACAGTAGGTGTAATTGGTACCGGGCATATTGGGGCTGCTTTTTGTACAATAATGGCAGGCATGGGTTGCCGTGTTTTAGCTTATGATATACAAACCAACCCAACCCCTGCCGCTATGGGTATAACGTACCTGCCATTGACACAGGTATTGGAACAGGCAGATATTATTTCATTGCACTGCCCGCTTACACCGCAAACGCATCATTTAATTAACCCCACCACTTTGCAAAACATGAAAAAAGGCGCTATGTTAATTAATACCAGTCGCGGTGGATTAATTGATACCCATGCTGTAATTGAAGCATTGAAAGAACATAAGTTGGGATATTTGGGTATTGATGTGTATGAGCAGGAAGAACATATATTTTTTAAAGACCTTTCTGAAAATATTATTGCAGATGATACGTTACAACGTTTAATGGCATTTCCCAATGTATTGGTTACGGCGCATCAGGCATTTTTTACCAAAGAAGCATTGGAAGAAATAACGCATATTACTTTAAATAATGTATATGAACTGTTACATCATAAAAATTTTACGAACCAAACAGCATTATTAGTATAAACCCTATCATAACATTAACATTTACCATTAATTTTACTGCATGAAGGCAATCTTTAAATATGGTTTCGTTTTTTTGACGGTTATCTTCCTTTTTCAGGCATGTACCAAA
>JAKAKY010000064.1 GCA_021824365.1 Bacteroidota bacterium
CCATTTTTTAACCATTTCTAATCGAATCCCATTTCTAATTTGGGGCGTAATCATTTTATCCATTACATTTGCAACGGAAAAAAGAACGATAGAAGGGAACGAAAGCGTTCCCTTCTGCTTTATAGCTATGTCAACACAAACACAAATAGAACAAATTACCGGCATTATAAATGTCCTGTTAGCAACAGAGCCTGCCTTTTTTTGCGTAGCGGTTAACATAAAACCTACACAAAACATTAAGATTTTTTTAGATGGGGATGAAGGCTTACCCATTGAAAAATGCGTTTACTTTAATCGCAAACTGTATCAGCATATTTCCGGGGCAGGCATATTTCCGGAAGGTGAATTTAGTTTAGAAGTGTCATCACCCGGCGTTAGTGAGCCGTTGAAACTACACCGACAATATGTAAAAAATATTGGCAGAAATGTAGAAGTGGTATTTACAGATGATACGATAAAAGAAGGTGTTTTATTAGCCGTTACCGAGCAGGATATATTAATAGAGCAAACCACCGGTAAAGGCAAAAAAGCAATCACACAACAAATTTTAATACCATTTACAAACATTAAAACAACAACCGTTCAAATTAAATTTTAATATTCATCAGGCATTGTTTATACCAACAATACCTGAACTACCGCAAAAAATAGAATTATGGCAAGTATTAACCTCATTGACGCATTTCAGGAATTTAAAGACACCGAAAATCTGGACAGGCCTACTTTAATGAAAGTAGTAGAAGATGTTTTTAAAACCTTATTACGTAAAAAATATGGCAGCGATGAAAATTTTGACGTAATTGTAAATGCCGAAAAAGGCGATTTGGAAATCATTCGCCGCAGAATGATTGTGGAAGACGGAGAAGTGCAAAACCCACTTGCAGAGATTAGCTATTCAGAAGCAGTAAAAATTGAGCCCGATTTTGAAGTAGGTGAAGAATTATATGAAGAAGTAGATATGCTCGACTTTGGACGCCGTGCCATTTTAGCTGCCAAACAAACTTTAGCCAGCCGTATTAACGATCTAAAAAAGAATGTATTAGTAAAAAAATACAGCGATCGCATCGGCGAAATAATTTCTGCCGATGTACATCAGGTTTGGAAAAAAGAAGTTTTATTAATGGATGAAGAAGGGAATGAATTAATTTTGCCAAAATCTGAGCAAATACCACAAGACTTTTTTCGCAAAGGCGAAACCATACGTACAGTTGTTACTAGGGTTGATTTAAAAAACAATTCACCTGTTATCATACTTTCAAGAACCAGCCCTTTATTCTTAGCAAAACTGTTAGAAATAGAAGTGCCTGAAATTTTTGATGGCCTTATTTCTATCAAAAAAATTGTTAGAGAACCCGGCGAAAGAGCAAAAGTAGCAGTAGAATCATACGACGACAGAATTGACCCCGTAGGTGCCTGTGTGGGTATGAAGGGCAGCCGTATTCATGGCATTGTGCGTGAATTAAAAAATGAAAATATAGATGTAATCAATTACACCAACAATATTCAATTGCTCATTCAACGTTCATTAACACCGGCCAAAATCAGTTTCATGAATATTGATACTGAGAAAAAACAGGCGGATGTGTATTTAAAAGCCGATCAGGTATCGCTCGCTATTGGCCGACGTGGTGTAAATATTAAATTAGCTTCTGAACTAACCGGATATACCTTAGATGTGTTTAGAGAAGATGAAGAGAAAACAGATGAATTTGATATTGATTTGGAAGAGTTTAGCGATGAAATTGAACCCTGGGTAATTGAAGCATTTAAAAAAGTAGGATGTGATACAGCCCGCAGCGTACTCCATTTAAATGAGGATGAACTGGAAAGAAGAACCGATTTGGAAAAAGAAACCATTGCCGAAGTAAGAAGAATTTTACAGGCTGAATTTGACAATGATGAAGCATAATCACTTTTATTCAACATGCTAAAAAAAATTTATGCAAAAAACATTGCGTAATTTAAAGCAACATATTAGGCTATAAACGGTCTTATATATACATTTGAACGTTGCCTTTAACAAAAAGGCACGGATGGATTAAATAAAACGGAATGTCAGAACTGAAATTACCACGATTATTAGCAGCAGCCAAAGAGTTTAATGTTGGTCAGGACACCATTATTGATTTTTTGGGAAAGAAAGGTTTTAACAAAGACGAACTGAAACCAACAGCCAAGCTTTCAGTTGAAATGTATCTTGCTCTTCAGGCCGAATTTCAAAGCGATAAACAAGCTAAGAATAAAGCCGATCAGGTAGAAATACCTAAAATTACACCTGCAGAACCCCGGAAACGGAAGGATGAAGAAGAAGTAAGCTTTAAAATAGAGGAGAAAAAATCTCATCCAAAAGAAGAAACCAAAGAACCGGTAAAAGAAACTGAACCGGAAGTGGTTCAAAAAGAAACAACCCCGGCCGAAATTCCCACCGTTGAATTACCATCCACCCCTACGCTTGCAGAAGTGCCTGCCGCTATTGCAGAAAAACAGCAAGTACCGGAAGTAAGTGTTGCCGAAACACCTGCAGAATCTGACTTTATTAAGTTAGATGTGCCGGAAATAGAAGGGCCAAAAATTATTACTAAGATTGATTTAGATGCCATAGAAAATTCTACCCGACCCAAAAAATCGGCTAAGAAAAAAGAAGAACCCATTCAACCAAAAGTTGAAACCCCAACACAGGTTATTACACAAGTTGAACCGGAAGCATCTCCTGTTGCACCAAAAGCAGAAGAAACATTAGAAAAGTCTGAACCACAGGAGTCAACACAACTTGTAGAAAATAGTCAACCCGCCACCCTTCAACAGGATGGCGTACCTGTTATTGAAAATATAGAAGTGGAAAAATTAACCGGCCCTAAAATATTAGGGAAAATACAATTACCCATTGACAGCGACACCCGGCCAAAGCCCACTTCGCGTGAAGAAAATCGTAAACAACGCAAACGCATTCCACTTAATAAAGTAGGCGGTAACCAACCCGGCGGACAATTTAATCGCGAACCCAAAGCCGCTGGGGGGTCACGCCAGAGCAATGCAAACACAGGTGGAACTGTTAGTGCAGGAGGCACTCCTGTAACCGGCCCTAACCGCCCCATACAACCCGCCTATAACCGTAACAACCAGCCTCAAACCGGTGGTAGACAAGGTGCTGGCAATCGCAACAATAACAGGCATATGCCCCATCAAAAAGGTGCTGGCCGTGACCATAGAAAAGAAGAAAAAGAAATTGACGCAAAAGATATTCAGGAAAAAATTAAAGAAACACAGGCTAAATTAGCTGGTGCAGGTGGCCGGGGTAAAAGCCTGAAAGCAAAATATCGCCGCGCTAAACGCGATGAAGCTGCCGAATCAATGGGCGAATTATCAGAAGATAATAAACTACAGGTTACAGAATTTATCAGCGTAAGCGAATTAGCCAATTTAATGGATGTAAGCTTTGCCGATGTAATTGGTAAATGTATGAACCTGGGTATTATGGTGTCCATCAACCAACGCCTCGACGCAGAAGTAATTGAACTGGTAGCCGGTGAATTTGGTTATGAAGTAGAATTTATTGGCGTAGATGATGTGGATGATTTAAATGAGGAAGAAGAGGAAGAAGATACTCAGAACTTAGTAAGCCGTCCACCTATTGTTACCATTATGGGGCACGTTGACCACGGTAAAACTTCTTTGCTCGATTATATTAGAAATGCCAATGTAGTAGCAGGTGAAGCAGGTGGTATAACCCAACACATTGGTGCCTATGAGGTTACATTACCCGAAAGCGGCAAACACATTACCTTTTTAGATACACCTGGCCACGAAGCCTTTACAGCCATGCGTGCCAGAGGTGCAAAAGTTACCGATATTGCCGTAATTGTAATAGCCGCCGATGATGCAGTGATGCCTCAAACAAAAGAAGCTATCAGTCACGCACAGGCAGCCAATGTACCCATGATATTTGCCATCAATAAAATTGATAAAGAAGGTGCCAACCCACAAAAAATATATGAACAACTTTCCAATATGAATATATTAGTGGAAGAGTGGGGTGGAAAATTTCAAAGTCAGGAATTGAGCGCCAAACAAGGCTTAAATGTTGATTTACTATTAGAAAAAATATTACTGGAAGCAGAACTGTTAGACCTTAAAGCCAATCCGAATAAAGAAGCATCCGGCTCTATCATTGAAGCTACCTTAGATAAAGGTCGTGGCTATGTTGCTACCATTCTGGTTCAGAATGGCACTTTAAAACAAGGCGATATTATTGTAAGTGCGCAGTACAATGGACGTGTTAAAGCCATGTTTAATGAAAGAAACCAAAAAATTACGGAAGCTCCACCTTCAACCCCCGCTGTTATTTTAGGATTGAGCGGTGCACCACAGGCCGGTGAAAAATTTAAAGTATTTAAAGATGAATCAGAAGCTAAAGAATCGGCCAATAAACGGGCACAATTAATGCGTGAACAAGGGCTTAGGGCACGTAAACATATTACGCTTGATGAAATTGGACGCCGTTTGGCTTTGGGTAATTTTAAAGAATTAAACATTATCATTAAAGGTGATGTGGACGGTTCAATAGAGGCATTGAGTGATTCATTACAAAAACTTTCAACCGCTGAAATTGCGGTTAATGTAGTTCACAAAGCTGTAGGACAAATTTCTGAAAGTGATGTATTGTTAGCCACTGCATCTGATGCTATTTTAATTGGCTTTAATGTTCGCCCATCAGCACAAGCTGCCCGTTTGGCACAAAATGAAGGTGTAGAAATTAAAATGTACTCCATAATTTACAATGCCATTGAAGAAGTGAAGAGCGCTATGGAAGGTATGTTAGAACCCAAAATACAGGAAAAAGAAGTGGCCACTGTTGAAGTAAGGGAAGTATACAAATTTGATAAGGCTACCGTGGCCGGATGCTTTGTTATAGAAGGCCGTATTAAAAGGGATGCAAAAATCAGATTATTTAGAGATGGCATCCTGATTTACCCCCGCCAGGAAGGTGCATTTGCTGAATTAGGCAGCTTAAAAAGATATAAAGACGATGTGAAAGAAGTACCTTCTAATATGGAGTGTGGCTTAACCGTTAAAAATTATACCGATTTAGCAGTGGGCGATACCATTGCAGCCTATGAAGAAGTAGAGATTAAACGTACTTTATAATACATCTCTTTCAGCTTTTTGCTTCAGGTTATTGCAGATATGCCTGCCTGAAGCAAATTTTTTTGTTAAAAGCACAGGCAGTGAGCAGTTTCACACAGTTTAGAAGTACTTTTGAAACAAGCTTTGTAAAAAAAATTCTAAACACAGGCTGCATTTTTTAAACAAATGAAGCAGCCTTCAGATGATACAAGCAGAAAAAAATTATGAAACAGTTTTTATTAATCAGTATTCTTTTCTTTTCGGTAACCACCACACTCCATGCACAAGTTCAAAAAGTGGTAGCCGATAAAATTGTTGCCCAGGTAGGCGATAAAATTATTTTACGTTCAGATGTAATGAATGCCATTTCAGATGCAAAACGCCAAGGGCAGGAAGCTTCTTTACCCCCACAGCCCGAATGTGCCTTTTTAGAAGCACAACTCATTCAAAAAGCATTGGTTTTACAAGCAGAAAAAGATTCGTTAGTGGTTTCGGATGAAGATTTAGATGCAGCCTTAGATAATCAAATCAGGGGTTTTATCAGAGAATATGGTTCAAAAGAAGTGTTAGAAGAAATTGCAGGCAAAACCATTTACCAAATTAAAGAAGATTTTAGGCCCGCATTTCGTGACCGGAAATTAGCCGACCAAATGCGCAATAAAATTTTAGAGAATGTAAAAGTAACCCCTAACGAGGTGAAAGCCTATTTCGATAAAATACCCAAAGACAGCTTGCCATTTTTTGAAAGTGAAATTGAAGTAAGCCAGATTTTAGCACAACCAAAAGCCAATAAAGAGGTAGAAGATTATGTGTCGAAAGATTTATACAGTTACAAAAAACAAGTTGAAAGCGGACAAAAACGATTTGATCAATTAGCGAAGTTATATTCTGATGATGTGGAAACAGAAAAGCAGGGCGGTTTATTACACCTGAATAGAAATGATAAATTTTGGGACCCTACCTTTTTAGCAACCGTATTTAAATTAAAAGAAGGCCAGATTTCACCTGTCATTAAATCAAAATTCGGTCTCCACATCATTCAATTAGTGAGCCGTTCCGGCGATGATGCGGTAGTACGCCATATTCTGAAAATACCACCGGTAACACAAACAGAAATTGATTTATCTGTTCAAAAATTAGACTCTGTTCGTAATTTAATTGAAACCAAACAAATAACATTTGGTGAAGCCGTTAACCGCTTTAGCGATGACGAAAACAGTAAATTTACCGGCGGCCAAATTCAGGGAAGAGATGGTAGTTCTTATATTACCATTGACCAGTTGCCTGACAAAGATTTAATTCCGTTGTTAAAAACATTGAAATCCGGCAACATTTCAAAACCACAAGTGTATACCGACGACAGAGGCAGAAAAATGGTTCGCCTGGTATATTTAAAAACAAGAACAGAACCGCACCGTGAAAACCTGAAAGAAGATTATAATAAAATTGCCCAACAGGCTTTAGAAGATAAAAAGCAAACCAAATTAGAACAATGGTTTAATGACCATCTACCCTCTTTCTATATTACCATCGATAAAGAATTTAAGGGTTGTAAATCATTAGACGAGTGGTGGAAATATGCTGCTAAAAATTAAGAGAACCTAACCTACACCGTTTTAATAAATTTCAAAACCATTACTGATAAACACAGCAATGGTTTTTTGTTTTAAAATCTTGTCTGTGGTTTTTATCCCTCAACAAAAAAACTGCAAATAGCAGCGTTATTACATGTTATATTGCAAAGATTATACAGTAACTGCCTCTGCTTCTTTCAATAATTGCAGATGTGCCTGAAAAAGATTGCTTAATAAGTTTTCTGATTTTTTTTCTGTACCTATCAAATCCTGCAAACTAACTTTATCTAGTAACTGATCAATAGAGAACTGCACCATTTGCCATAAAGAACGTACGGAGCAATCTACAGAATTGTTACAAAAGCGCATAGCACCTGAATAAGTGCCACAAAACTCTTTAGAAAACAATGCACCTCCCAATGATTTCAACACCTGATTTACATTAATTTCGGCAGCCGTACGTGCCAATACATATCCACCAATATTGCCGGGTGTGCTATTAATATAACCTGCTTTACGCAATAAGCGGGTTAATTTGGCAACATAAGCCATAGTTAAGCCTTCCGCCACACTCAAAGCTTGTATACTCATGCTTTCATGCTCCTTACACCTTGCAATGCGGAGTAAAATACGAAAACCATATTCTTCCTGTGAAGTTATTTTCATGTTGCAATTTTTAGGTAAGTGAACAGATGAATCAATGAATATTTTTTTTTGGAAATACAATTTTCAAGTTTACATAAATCCTAAGGTAAGTTGGGCAGCCTCACTCATCATACTTCTATTCCATGGCGGATCCCAAACAACAGAAACATGCACATCGTTCACTCCTTCAATAGCCCGTACTTTTTGGTCAACCTCAATGGGTAATTCTTGTGCTGCCGGACAACTCGGGGCAGTTAACGTCATAACAATTTGTACATTGTTAATGGGTAAAACAGTTACTTCATAAATTAAACCCAACTCATATATATCCACCGGTATTTCCGGATCATAAATTTCATGTAACATCTCAATTATTTTTTCTTTCAAAACTTCTGGTTCCATCATTTTTTTCTTTTTCAGGAGTGAATGGATTGAAACGCTAATGCATAATGTTTCATTTGCTGAATCATAGCCCTCAATCCGTTTGAACGGGTTTGTGCCAAATGTGACATCATGCCTATTTCCTGTAAAAACCCTAATTGTGCCTGCAAAATTTCATTGGGTGTCAGGCCAGATAAAACTTTAATCAGCAAACTCACCAATCCCTTTACAATTACAGCGTCACTATCGGCTTTAAAATATACTTTTTCGTCAGCATAACTGGCAACTAACCAAACAGTTGATTGGCAACCTTTAATGATATTTTCGTCTAACTTATACTGCTCTTCTAACAGTGGTAGTTGTTTACCTAATTCAATAATGTATTCATATTTTTCTTCCCAGCTATCCAATAAAGCAAATGCTTCCACAATTTCCGCCTCACGTGCTGCAATGGTTTCAGATACCTCCATATTATAAAAGCATTTTAACTGACTTTTGAATACCGCTTACCAGTTTATCTATTTCTTCCATGGTATTGTAAACAGCAAATGAAGCACGTATTGTACCCGGCACACCCAAACGATGCATTAAAGGTTGTGTACAATGATGACCCGTACGCACTGCAATAGCCTGATTATCTAATAACACACCCATATCCTGCGGATGAATATTTTTTACCAGAAAAGAAATAACACCGGTTTTATGTTTAGCCCTACCGTAAATGTACAGGTTAGGAATTTCCAACATTTGTTCAGTAGCATATTCCAACAAAGCATTTTCATGTTGGTGTATCATGGCTACATCCACTTCAAGCATAAAATCAATAGCTGCTTTTAAGGCAACTGTATCAGCAATATTGGGCGTACCTGCTTCATATTTATACGGTAATTCAGCATAAGTAGTTTTAGCAAAACTTACTTCTTTAATCATTTCACCACCACCCATAAAAACAGGCATGGCTTCCAACAACGATTTTTTACCATACAAAACACCTACGCCGGTGGGTCCGTAAATTTTATGGCCGGAAAAAGCATAAAAATCACAATCCATTTTTTGTACATCAATATCTAAATGTACAGTAGCCTGTGCGCCATCTACCAGCACTAATGCCCCTGCATTATGTGCTAATGAAATTATTTTGGCTATGGGATTAATGGTACCTAAACTATTTGATACATAAGTAACCGCCACCAATTTTGTTTTAGATGATAACAATTGCTGATAAACATCCATCAACAATTCACCATCATCGTTAATTGGTATTATTTTTAACACCGCCTTTTTTTCCTCGCAAAGTAATTGCCATGGAACAATATTAGAGTGGTGCTCCATTTCAGAAATAATAATTTCATCTCCTTCCTGAATATTTTGTTTGCCCCATGTATTAGCCACCAAATTAATAGATTCGGTAGTACCTCTGGTAAAAATAATTTCTTCAGCAAATGAGGAATGAATAAAACCCTGAACGGCAGAACGTGTGGCTTCATAAGCAGCAGTAGCTTCTTCTGCTAAAGTGTGAATACCTCTGTGAATATTGGCATTGGTACGCATGTAATAATCACGCAATGCATCTATCACCTCCATTGGCTTTTGTGTGGTAGCGGCATTATCCAAATACACAATAGGCTTGTTATGAATAGTACGTTGCAATAGAGGAAAATGCTGACGAATTTCAGCTATTGGAAATGTTGGTATTATTTTTTGATTGGCGGTTTCCATAATAGCATTAATTAGTTTGTAGGGAGAGCCTGTTGGCTATCAGTGTTTCAATGTGTTGGCGCAGGGAATCAATTTTAATTTTTTCAACTACATCGTTGGCAAATGCCTGCAACAACATGGCCTTAGCCTGTGCTGCATCAATACCACGAGAACGCAAATAAAACAAAGCCTCCTCATCTAATCTGCCTACTGTACAACCATGGGAACATTTTACATCATCGGCAAAAATTTCTAACTGCGGTTTGGTATTAACTGTAGCCTTTTCACTCAATAAAATATTTTTGTTACTTTGATAAGCATTGGTTTTTTGAGCATGTGGCCTTACATAAATTTTACCGCTAAAAACACCTGTGGCAGCATCATCCATAATGCCTTTATATAACTCGTTACTAAAGCAATGTGGTTCGCGGTTATCTACCAGTGTATGATTATCGGCATGTGTATTGCCTTTCAACAAATACAACCCGTACATGTGTGCTTCATTGCCTGGTGTTTCCATTATAATATTGGTATTGTTACGAATCATACCACCGCTTAAAGTAATAACAACTGTGTGTACATAACTTTTCCCGATCTGACGAATATGGGTAGTATTTACCTGATTGGCAGAGGCATCATCATTCTGAACTTTATAATATTCAAACACCGAATTACCCGCAACCACTACCTCCATTATTTCATTCGTGAAGCTATCAGAATTACCGGAGGTGGCATAATGTTCTACTAATTGCAATGATGCAGATTCTGCCAAATAAATTAAGCTACGTGGCTGTGCCAAAACCGGATGATGAACGGTATCAGCAATTTGGTACACATACAAAGGCAATGTTGCCTGTGTATTTTTAGGTATATACACAAATACCCCACCATTAATGAAACTTGTATTGAGTGCATGAACTCCATCTTGCACATACAAACTGCTTTTACCCAAATGTGCTTTCAAAATATCTGCAAATCTGGCATCAGCCGAGGCAGCCTCCATGCATAGTACTACTATCTCATCATTAGCAGAACGTATGGTAGAAAGCGAAGGTTGATACAAACCATTTACAAACACCAGTTCATTGGCAGTTGCACTTTCGGGTAAACGCACCGAATCAACAAATGCTGCATTAATGGCAGCCTTATTATCAGAAAACAGGAAAGCCTGTTTAAATAAATTGTTGACAGGTGTATAGCGCCACTCTTCATTTTTACAGGAGGGAACACCTGCGGTTTGGTAAGTTTGAAAACCTTTTTGCCGCACCTCATTCAACAACACATTGGGATGTGCGGTTTGTAATGCCTCAAACTTTTCTTCAATATAATTAAATTGTGAAATTGCCATATGCATGAAATATTTTTGGAATAGATGTTAAATAGTAGTTGCTCCAAACGCCTCTTTAATATAATCGTAACCCTGATCTTCCAACGTAAGCGCCAACTCTTTAGTACCTGATTTCACAATACGGCCATTGTACAATACATGTACAAAATCGGGTTGTAAATAATCTAATAAACGCTGATAGTGCGTAATAACAATAATGGCATTGTTTTTATTCCTTAATTTATTTACACCACTGGCTACAATGCGCAAGGCATCAATATCTAATCCGGAATCTGTTTCATCTAATATAGTTAACTTAGGTTCTAACATGGCCATCTGAAAAATTTCATTTTTCTTTTTCTCGCCACCTGAAAAACCTTCATTCACTGAGCGGGTTAACAACGCTTTGTCAATTTCAACCAACTGCATTTTTTCTTTCATCAACTTCAAAAAAGAAACAGCATCCAAAGGCGCTAAACCATGGTATTTTCTTTTCTCATTCAATGCGGTTTTAATAAAATTGGTGGTGCTTACGCCCGGAATTTCAACCGGATATTGAAAAGCTAAAAACAAACCTTCTCTGGACCTTTCTTCCGGCGATAACTCCAGCATATCTTTTCCCAAAAATGTAATGGAACCTTCGGTTACTTCATATTCCTCTCTTCCTGCCAGTACCGATGCCAATGTACTTTTACCCGAGCCATTTGGCCCCATAATAGCATGTACTTCGCCGGGCTGTATATCCAGATTAATTCCTTTTAAAATCTCTTTTCCTTCAACAGCGGCATGAATGTTTTGAATTGACAACATATTATTAAAATATATTTAATGAAAAAATTTAGTTTTAACCCACGCTTCCTTCTAAACTAATCGCCAGTAGTTTTTGCGCTTCAACAGCAAACTCCATAGGCAATTGGTTCATTACTTCTTTGGCAAAGCCGGTTACAATAAGTGCTACTGCTGCTTCGGTATCAATACCACGTTGACGGCAATAAAAAAGTTGATCCTCTCCGATTTTAGAAGTAGTGGCTTCATGTTCAATAATAGCCGAAGGGTGTGCAGCTTCAATATAGGGGAATGTGTGTGCACCACATTGATTGCCCAGCAACAACGAATCGCATTGCGAAAAATTACGGGCATTAATGGCATTTTTACCTGTTCTTACTAATCCGCGATAACTATTCTGGCTCTTTCCTGCCGATATACCTTTTGATACAATACGGCTACGGGTATTTTTACCCAGATGAATCATTTTGGTACCGGTATCGGCTTGCTGTAGATGATTGGTTAATGCTACTGAATAAAATTCGCCTACAGAATAATCGCCTTTTAAAATTACACTGGGATACTTCCAGGTAATAGCCGAACCGGTTTCAACCTGCGACCAGGAAATTTTAGCATATTCGCCTAAACAAATACCCCGTTTGGTTACAAAATTGTAGATACCGCCGGCACCATTGGCATCGCCGGGATACCAGTTTTGCACGGTAGAATATTTTATTTCAGCTTTACGATGGGCTACCAGTTCAACCACGGCAGCATGTAACTGATTCTCATCGCGCTTAGGAGCAGTGCAACCTTCCAAATAACTTACATAAGATTCTTCTTCAGCCACAATTAGTGTTCTTTCAAATTGCCCACTATTTTCAGTGTTAATCCGGAAGTAAGTAGATAATTCCATGGGGCAACGAACACCTTTGGGAATATAACAAAACGAACCATCGGTAAACACCGCACTATTCAGCGCAGCGAAATAATTATCGGTCATAGGAACCACAGAACCAATATATTTTTGTACCAGTTCAGGATGGTTTTGAATAGCCTCGCTCATGGAGCAAAAAATAATGCCCACTTCAGCCAATTGCTTTTTAAAAGAAGTAGCTACAGAAACACTATCCATTACCACATCTACCGCCACGCCGGTTAAACGCTTTTGTTCGCTGATAGAGATACCCAGTTTTTCGAAGGTTTTCAGTAATTCAGGATCCACCTCATCTAAACCATTTAATGCTTTTTTCTTTTTGGGTGCCGCATAATAAATGATGTCCTGAAAATTAATGGGCGGATATTTTACATTCGGCCATTTGGGTTCTTCCATTTTCAACCAATGGGCAAAAGCTTTTAAACGCCAGTTCAACATCCATTCAGGTTCATTTTTTTTCTTTGAAATGAGCCTGACAATAGATTCATTAATTCCTTTGGGAACGGTTTCTGTTTCAATGTCTGTAACAAACCCATACTTATACTCAGAACCAATGGTTTGTTCCAAAACCTCCATTTCTTCTTTCATTCTACCTTTTTTTATCGTGAAGGGCAATTCGGTAACAACCGCAAAGTTAACGGCTTTTTACTGTTTGTACAAAATAGTATAAACAGCCTCTCAAATTTTCTGTATTTCAAAAGTAGTCTCCTCCACATTACCGTTTAGAAAAATTTCAGAAAGTCTTTTCGTGAATACCTTTTTTTGCCATTTTGGAAAAGGGAATAAAAAAATTTGAAAAATTACATGTATGTACATACATTTGTGTTGTGAAATTAGAACAAGCCATACAAAGCAATCATTTTAAAAACGAAGTGCATAAATCGGCATTAAACATATTATATACTGCCTGGTGGCTGAAAACACAATCTGCCATTGTTTTAAAGCGTTTTGGCATTACACATGAACAGTTTAATGTACTTCGTATTTTAAAAGGTAAACATCCGGAATATATGTGTGTGCGGGATATTACCGGAAGAATGATTGAAAAAAATTCGAATGTGCCAAGAATTATAAACAGGCTGGAATTGAAAAAATTAGTTGAACGCTACCAATCACAAATCGATAAAAGAGAAACGGTAATTCATTTAACAGCCATGGGTATAACGTTATTAGAAAAATGTAGTGCCGCTATTGATGCGCATCGTGCCGAAGAATTTACCATTAACGAGCAGGAAGCGGTACAACTCAATACATTGCTGGAAAAAATCAGATCGAAAGAAGTATAAATTTTTTTATAAAAATACATGTATATACACACAACTTACTACCACAATATCAAAAAAGGAGACAATTATGGAAACCATATTACATACCGCCAACTCAAGAGGAATAGCACAACATGGCTGGTTATATAGCCGCCATACCTTCAGTTTTGCAGATTATTATAATCCGGAAAGAATCCAATTTGGTGCACTCAGGGTTTTAAACGATGACACCGTGGCACCGGGTATGGGATTTTCGGCCCACCCGCACCGGAATATGGAAATTATTTCAATTCCGTTGTACGGCGATTTACACCATAAAGAC
>JAKAKY010000065.1 GCA_021824365.1 Bacteroidota bacterium
TTTAAAAGCCATTCAAATGGAACGTTATTTAGAATTAGCAATGGAAGGGCATCGTTTTTTTGATTTGGTGCGCTGGGGTATTGCTAAAAACGTCATCAATAATTATTTTGCTACCGACAGAATTGCTAAGATTTCTTTATTGTCAGTTGGCGCTCAATTTGTAAGTGGTAAGTCAGAATTATTCCCAATACCACAAACACAAATTGATATCTTAAATGCCGATGGTAAAACACATTTAAAACAAAATCCGGGCTACTAATCTAATCACAGATGAAATAGCCTGGTATAATGAAACCTATTGCCAAACCATTTGGAATGGCAATAGGTTTTTTATTTGCATTTTAATTGAATTCCTTTTTCACATGTATAATTAAAGCGTAAATTACTGCAGCCTTTTTCATGTACATCAAACCCTAACAGCTCATGAATTTCAGTCGTTGTTTTATTGTTGTATCACTCATTTTGATTTTATTTTCCTGTAAAAAAAGTAATACGCTATTTCAACAAATGGATGCAAGCCATACCGGAATTGATTTTGCCAATAACATTATTGAAAACGATTCCATCAATTCAGTAGATATTGAAAATGTATATAACGGAGGTGGCGTTGGTGTTGGTGATTTTAATAATGATGGATTGGTCGATTTATACTTCACCGGTAATTTGGTATCCAATAAACTCTACCTGAATAAAGGCAACTTTAAATTTCAGGATGTAACTGATGTAGCTGGCGTTTCAGGTAATGGAAGATGGAACAGAGGGGTAGCTGTGGTAGATATTAATAATGACGGGTGGTTAGATATTTATGTTTGTGCTACTTTATCAAACAATCCTGAAAAACGTAGAAACTTATTATACATCAATCAGGGATTAGATAAAAACGGTATCCCTCATTTTAAGGAAATGGCTAAAGAATATGGCTTGGATGACACCGCTCACTCAACACAGGCCGCTTTTTTTGATTATGATAATGATGGCGATTTAGATGTGTACATTGTAAACAATGAAATCAATAAAGATAAATTTCCCGATGGGTTTCATGTTATTTTAAAAAATGGTGAAAACCCCAGTACCGGACAATTATTTAGAAACGATTGGAATGATAGCTTACACCATCCTGTATTTACCGATGTTTCTAAACAGGCAGGCATACAAACAGAAGGATATGGCCACTCAGTAGCTATTGCCGATTTTAACAATGATGGATGGAAAGATATTTATGTTACCAACGATTTTGTTACCAACGATTTACTTTGGATTAACAACCATGATGGCACTTTTACTGAACAACTTTCGCATTACTTTAAACACACTTCTGCCAATGCCATGGGTTGTGATGTGGCAGATATGAATAATGATGGTTTGCCCGATATTGTTACGCTTGATATGAACCCGGAAGATAATTATCGAAAAAAAATGATGATGAATGCCAATAATTATCAACGTTATCAAAACAGTGATAAATATGGGTATAATTATCAGTATGTTAGAAATGTTTTACAATTAAACCAGGGTCCGCGTGTTACCAATAACGACTCTATTGGCGATCCTATTTTCAGTGATGTGGCCTATTATGCCGGTATGGCCGAAACCGATTGGAGCTGGACACCCTTATTAGCCGATTTTGATAATGACGGTAAACGCGATATTATTATCACCAACGGTTTTCCGAAAGATGTAACTGATCACGATTTTATTGCATACAGAACGGAAGCCTACTTCTTAGCCAGTAAAAAAGAATTATTGGCACAAATACCGGTGGTGAAACTGCATAATTATGCCTTTAAAAATGAAGGAAATGCCAAGTTTTCAAATGCAACCAACAACTGGGGCTTGCAAATACCCACTTTTTCAAATGGTGCCGTGTATGTTGATTTAGATAATGATGGTGATTTGGATGTAGTGATAAATAATATCAACGATAAGGCATTGGTGTACAAAAATACTGTCCGGGAAAAAGACAGTTTGCATACAAATTATATCGATGTTATTTTTCACGGTGATAAAAATAATGTGAACGGCATTGGCGCATCTGCTACTATTTATTACAATCATGACCAGCAACAGGTATGGGAAAATACATCTTACCGGGGTTATCTGTCTTCTGTTCAAACCAAAGCGCACTTTGGATTAGGTGATATAAAAAACATAGATTCTTTAAAGATTATTTGGCCCAATCATCAACAGCAAATAATTACTAACCTAAAGGCTAATCAACAAATTAGTGTGCAGCAATCAAATGCCCACATACCCGTATATTATCAACATCCTGCTATTGCTACCGCTGCATTATTCAAAAATATTACCGATTCATTGCAAATAAAATACATGCATCAGGAACATGATTTTATTGATTTTAATATCCAAAAATTATTGCCGCATAAATTATCGGAATATGGGCCTGCAATGGCAGTAGGAGATATAGATGGCAATGGATTGGACGATATTATTTTAGGCGGTGCTTACAAATACAGTGAAACTGTTTTATTACAACAACCAAATGGAAAATTTATTCAGAAAGATCTTATCATCACAAAAGAAGCAGAAGCCAAATTATCAGAAGATATGGGCTTATTATTGTTTGATGCAGATGGTGATGGCGACCTTGATTTGTACATTACCAGTGGAGGATATGAAAATGAACCCAACACAAACGTATATCAGGATAGATTATATCTGAATGATGGTAAAGGCAACTTTACATCAGATACAATGGCATTGCCTCAAAATTTTACCAGCAAGTCGTGTGTACGTGCATTTGATTATAATGGAGATGGTAAATTAGATTTATTGGTGGCTGGCAGGGTAGATCCCTGGCATTACCCTAAACCGGTAAGTAGTTTTATATTTCGAAATGATAGTAAAAACGGCCGGGTGAAATTTACTGATGTAACCGAAACTGTTGCCAAAGATTTAAGCAATATTGGAATGATTGCGGATGCAGTTATCACAGATTTTAACAACGATGGCAAGCCCGATATGATTTTGGCAGGAGAGTGGATGTCCATTACTTTTTTACAAAACGAAAATGGTTTATTTAAAAATGTAACATCCGGAACAGGCATTCAAAATAATTTAGGATGGTGGAACAGTATTGTACCCGGCGATTTCAATAATGATGGCAATATGGATTATATTGTCAGCAATGTAGGTTTAAATACCTATTACAAGGCAACTCCTCAATATCCCATGCATATTACAGCCGGCGATTTTGATAAAAACGGAAGCTATGATGCATTTACTTCTCTTTACCTGCCCGATAGCACCGGAAAAATGTTGGAATATCCTGCATTAACCAGAGACGATGCTATTAAACAAATGATTGTAATGAAAATGCGATTTAAAACGTATAAATCATTTGCTAACGCTACAATGGATCAAATACTTACCCCTGATGAACGTAAAAATGCTTTACGCTTAGCAGCCAATAATATGCAGTCGGTATTGCTGAAAAACGATGGTAATGGACATTTTTCACTGGTTCCTCTGCCCATGCAAGCTCAATTATCTATGTTAAATGGAATGGTAGCCGATGATTTTGATGGAGATGGCAACTTAGATGTGTTAATGAATACCAATGATTTTGGTACAGAAGTGGGTACAGGGCGCTATGATGCGCTCAATGGCTTATTATTGAAAGGGGATGGTAATGGAAATTTTAAGCCTTGTACCATATTGCAAAGCGGCATTTTTATTCCCGGTAACGGTAAGGCATTGGTGAAATTAAGAGGCATGAACAAAAGATATTTGATTGCCGCCTCACAAAATCGTGGCCCGCTGCAAGTGTATACATTAAATCATCCTATTAACAATATACCTTTATTGCCCGATGATAATTATGCTCTTATCCATTTCAAAAATGGAAAACAACAAAAAATAGAATGTAATTATGGCGCTTCATTTTTATCACAATCCGGACGTTTCATATCTGTTGGCCCAATGGTGCAATTGGTAGAAATCTATCAACAAAATGGCCAACATCGCACTGTAAAAACAAATTAAATACTGCAAAAATTATTATTAAAAATAGTTGCATGTTGCTGAACCGAAAAATACCAGGAAGTTCTTTTCTCCTAACATTGGTGTTATTGCTATTGGTATCATGCAATAATGCAGAAAATAAAAATCCTTATGAAAATCATTTAGGCATAAATCCTGCCGCTATTGCACAATTAGATACTGCTAATTATACTGTTATACAATGGAGTGATACCATCAAAAATATTGGTCATGTTTTTTATGGGGATACAGTTTTAATCAATTATGCTTTTAAAAACACCGGTAACGGGCCGCTTTATTTAACAGAAGTTAGGCCGGGATGTGGTTGTACCGTGGCTAATTACCCGCAAAATGCTATTATGCCTGATTGTGTTGCTGTGTTGCAGGCAAAGTATACTACCGAGGGATTCCCGGGTAATATACACAAATATATTTACGTTAAATCCAATACATCCAATGGTATTATGCATCAGTTGCAATTTTACGGAACGTTAAATAAAGACAGTTTGGCTCATCAAAATAAAACTTATGTAAAATAAAAATTTTATTATGAAAAAAAATATTTTAATTGGTTACACATTTGTGGTATTGTTACTGGCATGCAATACCATCAAAAATCCTACACACGCTGAAGTACAACAAAATTTAACTACTGCCATGCAGGATTATTTGCAAAAAATGCAACAACGTGATAGCAGTAAAGTACTGTTTACGGTAAATAGCGTTGCTTATTATGAGGATGCAAAATATTATATTTGCGATTTTAAAGTGCACATGCATAACAACCCGAAAATGGTAATTACCAATATGCCTAAAATAGATACAGTGGGCACCATGCATTGTCGAATAAGCAAAGATTTTCAAACCGTAACCAGGGTATATTAATTCTTTGCCATTACTGCCATATTAGTATATTTAGCCCCATTTATAGCATTGAATATGATAGAATGGGTGTTTTGGCTCTCGGTTATGGTATTGGTGTATACATACATATTGTATCCCTTTCTGCTGTTTTTTTGGGTAAAATTGTGCAAAAAAGAAATCAGTAAAATCAATAATGACAGCATTCAAACAGAATGGCCAACAGTTGTGGTAATTATATCAGCCTATAATGAGGCCAATTGGATGGAGGCAAAAATTAGAAATTCTGTTGCATTGCAGTACCCGAACAATAAATTAACCTGGATTGTTGTTACCGATGGTTCAACAGATGGAACCCATGAAATGGCAATGTTGCATCATCAAATAAAGGTATTGCATCAGTCGCAACGTCAGGGTAAATTTTCGGCCATGAATAGGGCAGTAGCACACACGGATGCTGAAATATTAGTTTTTACTGATGCTAATTCTATTTTAAACATTGATTGTCTGGCAAGAATAATACCCCATTTCAATCATCAGCAGGTCGGAGCGGTTTCCGGCGAAAAAAGAGTGCTGATACCCCATCATCCTGATGCGATGATAGGTGAGGGTATTTATTGGAAGTATGAATCATTGATAAAAAAGTTGGAATCACAATTCAATACCGTAATTGGTATGCCGGGCGAACTATTTGCTATCAGAAAATCATTATTTCCACAACTATCGGCTAATACCATTACGGAAGATTTTTCAATTGCCATGCAAGTAATTGCAGCAGGCTCTGTTATTCGTTATGAGCCCGGTGCTATTGCAGCAGAAATGCCTTCTGTTAATATTATAGCAGAGTTTAAAAGAAAAAAAAGAATAGCAGCAGGTAGTATTCAAACTTTATTACGTACACTGCATTTGTGTAATCCATTTAAATACCCTTCCATTGCATTTCAATATATCAGCCACAAAATATTTCGGTGGTTGTTGATACCCTTGTTGTTGCCCATTTTATTATTATTTTCAATTTATTTCTGGTATTATACCCATTCAACTGTTTTTTTGATAAGCAGTATACTGCAAATTTTATTTTATGGTTTAGCATTTATTGGCTGGGTAGCTGCGCTATTACGTATCAGTATTAAATGGTTGTATATCCCATTTTATTATTGTTTTATGAACTTGTCTATGTTATTGGGTATAATAATGTATTTACGTGGAAAGCATACGGTATTGTGGGAGAAAGCAGCACGTAATTAAAAACAGATTCATTATTATTTAGGGGGGAAATGCCAGCGTATATACCGGCAATATGATTTTTTTGTTGTTTTTAAAAAATGCTTGCATATATCATTCGTGTTTTCTATTTTGTTGAAAACAGCAATGATATGAATATACTCAATCGGGTAAAAGGGATAATAACCCAACCCAAACAGGAATGGAATGTTGTTGCAGGTGAAACAACAACACTTTCCGGAGTTATCACGGCCTATGTAATTCCATTGGCTATTATTGGTTCGTTAGCTGCCTTTATCGGCTATGGCTTTATGGGCAAAAATGTGGTATTATATAGAATGTCAGGGATAGCATGGGGAATTAATATGGCAGTTGTTCATTTTATATCAGTAATTGTAACAGTGATTATATCCACTTTCATTGTAGATATGTTGGCTACCAGCTTTGGTTCCGAGAAAAATATGAACCGCTCTGTACAATTGGTAGCCTATTCTTATACGCCTTTTTTAATTGGTGCATTTCTATCCGTTATTCCTGCATTAGCAATCATTGGTAGTTTGTTTGGCTTGTACGGAATTTATTTATGGTACTTAGGTTTAGGACCTTTAAAAAATACGCCTGAGGATAAAAAAGCAGCTTATTTAATTGTTTCAATCATTGTATTGATTGTGGTGTTTTTTATTATCAGTGCCATTATTTCATCTATCATGTTCGCCATACTTGGTTTAGGTATGTATGGTGGAATGGGTGGTTCAATCAATTTTAGTTAATTATTTTTTTATGACATAAAAAAAGCGAAACAATTTGTTTCGCTTTTTTAGTGGGAGTTGACGGGGTCGAACCGCCGACCCTCTGCTTGTAAGGCAGATGCTCTAAACCAACTGAGCTAAACTCCCTTCCCTTTCATTGTTTGGGAGTGCAAAAATAGGGTGTGATTGATAACTACCAAAAATTTTTTTTAATTCAGTTGTAAAGCCGGAAATCTATACTGCGTACTATCATATATAAATAGCGTTTCTATGGCATATTGCCAGTATTTGTACAGAGGCATTTTATCCATATATTTTGCAGCTTCTTCTTTGTTGAGAGCAATCATGGTCATCCAAACTGTTTGTGTTTCCATGCTCACAGCATAAGTTTCTATAATGCCTTTATTCATCAGGTAATTAATATAGGTTCGGTGTGCAGGTAACAATACCATAAATTCATCGTCCATAGTAAAATGTACTATTATTTGAAATTTATTCATACAACATTTTTTTTAAGCTTTAAGCCTCAGTTCTCGTTTTCTAAAGCATACTACAACAATTTTTGTGCTTTTATTGTTTTCATGGCATTTTGTCAAGGGTTTTGTTTCAATTCTGCCAGAACAACTAAATTGCATACGTAAATACATAAAAAATAGCACATTTTGAATTTAATAATAGTTTCATCTCAACCATTTTTAATGTATGAAAACAATAGGATTACTCATTGTTTCTAATGTATTTATGACTTTTGCCTGGTATTGGCATTTAAAAGCCTCCGGAATACCCTTGTGGAAAGCCATAGTGATTAGCTGGTCTATCGCTTTTTTTGAGTATTGTTTAACCGTACCTGCCAACAGAATGGGTTTTTTAGAAGGATGGAATGGCTTTCAGTTAAAAATTGTTCAGGAAGTAATCACATTGGTGATTTTTTCTTTTTTTGCTGTGTTGTATTTAAAAGAACCCCTGCGTTGGAATTATTTAGTTAGTTTTTGTTTGGTAATGGGGGCAGTATATTTTGCTTTTAAAAAATAATCCAACTTCAATTGCAAATCTGCTTAAATACGTAGTCACTACAAAAACAGTTGGGCTATTCTGCCTTTATTTCCTGCCAAAAAAATCTTTTTGCTTTCTGTTACACAAATAGTGTAAAAGGAAGCTTTGCTAATGGGTTGCCAGTGTAATCCATCGTCATAACTAATATCAACACCCGAAGTGCCGCAACAAACCCAGATTTTATTTTGTATATGCTTTACACAAGATCGGTACCCATATGGGGCTTGAACAGGTGTTTTTATTTTTAGGGAAGGTTGTGTTGTAACAATGGCAGCATTGCCGTTCGCAATAGTATCGTGCATAAAATCGCCTCCAACAATAATGCAGGTACGTTGGTAACAATCTATTGAATTAGCACCTTGTGATGCTGTTCCCTGCAACAGGGGTAATGGAAATGCCAATTGGCTATTGATATATAATTTAGCCACTGCACCTCCTGTTACCATCCAAATAGTTTTCTTTTTTTCCCAAACAAACAGATTGCTGTTACTGGAAGCAAAAAATGCTTCTCCCTGCTTAAAAACAGGTAAATTATTTGTTTGGATGGGCCATGTTTTTCCTCCATTGTCGGTATTGGCAATAAACGGATGATTGGCTGCCACCGGATCGCCAATTGCCCAGCCATTTGCCTGATTAGTAAAAAATAATGCATCTAAAAACATCCCTTTTTGATCGTTGAAAAAAATGGTGTGCCAATGTAAACCTCCATCCTTTGTTTTTAAGAGTAATGCAGGTTCGCCTACTGCCATAATAATGGCTTCCTTTTCGCTAAATGCCTTTACAGCTCTAAAATCTCTTGTAGTATACTCATTTACGGTTAACCATTGCCAATGCAAGCCACCATCCGTGCTTTTGGCGACCTGTCCGTTACTGCCTGCAGCCCAAATTATTTGTTTGCCAACGGCACTTAAACCACGTATGGAAGTTTTAATACTGCTATCTGTTAACATAGCAAGGTGCTGGCTGCATACTATTTTTGATGCAAAAAGAAAACAACCAATAAAAAACAGTTTACAGCAATTCATTTTATTACAATTTTGCAGTTTGAAAATAATCTAAAATGCTGAATATATGATTCCTTACTGGATGAGCAGAACGAATTTATTATTGGGTGAAAATGCCATTTCAATTCTGCAATCAAGAAAAATATTATTGATTGGTTAGGCGGTGTTGCAGGATTTTATTACGCCGGGTAGTATGCAGGTAACCGAAAAAGCAAAGCCCCAAAAATCTATGATTGGTACCATTAGTTATATGCCGGCTATGTTTGGTTGTATGCTATCCAGCATTGTGATTAGGGATGTATTGGGTTTTTCAACTAATTAGTATAGTAAGTAGGGCTTCATAGTTGTTTGCCAACTGATATTAACATTAAGTTTTTTATTAATTTGTTGAATGAATTTTTCCATATTGGTTTCAAATAATGCTTTTGAGTCAGGAAAGCCTAATAATTTGTCTAAATGATTTTTCCCGTTAGGATTAACATTGGTTACATAGCCCTGCCATGCAAAATCATCAGGATGCAAGTCCTTTATTACTTTTATCAATAATAAACCCATCAAAACAGGATGAAATTTTTCCCGATCTTGTATTTTTAAAACAATTCCATTACAGGTTTCGCCTGTGTATTTCCCGGTATAGGTGATGAATTGAATGGTTACTGCTTCTACTGTTGGTAAAGCTATTTGATTGAAGTTAAATGCTACAGCTGTGGCATTCATCCAGGGTGCACCGGCTGCGAAAAAAGAATAAGGTGTTCCTCTTCCTTCAGAAATATTGGTGGCCTCTAAAAATACAGTACCGCAATAACATAATGCTGCTTCAAAACTTTGAATGGCGGGCGATGTAGGCTCAAATGCATTACCCCAATCAGGCTGAAAACAATTCCGTTCATAACCTTCAACGGGTATTACTATTAACGGAGCTTTTATTTGAAGTGCTTTGTTAAAATATTGCGCCAATTCACCCAAAGTGCAACTATGCCGAATTGGCATAGGCCATCGGCCAATAAATGAAGCGCAGGAAATATCTAACATGGGCCCTTCTACCAAATCAAATTTTCCCGAAACCGGATTGGGCCTGTCTGCTATTATTAAAGGTATTTGAAAGCTGCCGGCGGCTTCTAAAATATAACTAAGCGTCCATAAATAGGTATAAAACCGGGCACCTACATCCGGAATATCAAATAACATCAGGTCAATATTCTTCAAATCATGGGCATCGGGTTGTAATTTTTTCCCGTATAAACTAATAATGGGAAGTCCGGTTAGCGTATCATTTCCATCATCTATCCAAACGCCATCGGCACCGGTTACATCTAATCCATGTTCGGGTGAAAATAGTTTTACAATATTGAATTGGTGTTGCAGTAAAGCATGTCTGGATGGAATTCCTTCTTTGGTTTTTGCTGCATGATTGGTTACAAAACCAATTCGTTGCTGCTTCCAGTTAGGATTTGAGTTCAGTAAAACATCAATACCTGGTTTCGGAGTCATGTTGGTGTTTGCTGCTATTAAACAAAATTCAACGCCGGTTTTAAATGTTCTACCACATTAAATATAATGGGGCAACGGTTGTAATGCATAAATGTAGTAAAAGTTCGTTTACTAAAACCAGGCACATGCAAACCGGGAAATTCGCTACAGCCCTGAAATCGCTGTTCATAAATGCTGCATTGGGTATTGTTTAAAAACGGGCAGGGTATGCTATTGATGAGCAGGGTACCTGCACTACCTTTCTCAATAAACTGCATATCAAAATCGTTGCGTTGCAATTGTAAATGTGCGGCAACGGCATTGGCTTCAGCATCTGTTACATTAATCATTAAACTTTTGCAACAATTGCCACAGTCTTTACAATCTATTTGCGGCGTAATTACTTCATTCAATTCCTGTACTTTTTCATCAACCAGTGTGGTGTTTTGTAATTTCAAAAAAGATATAAACCGATGATTGTCTGCATCATTTATATGAGATAAAGAAGCTATTTGGTGAAGATTGGTTTCAATATGCAGTGGCTGTTCGATGCAGCAAACATACACCAAAAATTTTGGCTTAAAACCGCTGTTTTTTCTATTTTTTATCCACATAAAAACCAAAATCCACAAAAACAAACTTTTATAAGTGCCTCACAGGCTTAGATTTGCGGCTGGTAGAAGCACACGCTTTAATTTGTGTTGATATCTTCTAAAGCATTGGCTCAGTTTTCACTTTTTACCATAAATTGGGCGATTGTGCTACTTTTAAACATTTAAAATTGTGCATTATGGCAGTTGAACAAAAAGGAAAGTATACAGAAGATGATATTAAAAGTTTAGACTGGAAAGAGCATATACGCCTTCGTCCCGGTATGTATATCGGTAAATTAAGTGATGGTTCTGCACCGGATGATGGTATTTATGTGTTAATTAAAGAGGTGGTAGATAACTGTATTGATGAACATACCATGGGTTTCGGTAAAAACATCAATATTCAAATTGATGGCAAAACCGTTCATGTGCGCGACTTTGGCCGGGGTATACCTTTAGGTAAGTTAGTAGATGTGGTGAGTAAAATTAATACCGGTGCTAAATACGATAGTAATGCCTTTCAAAAAAGTGTGGGCTTGAATGGTGTAGGTACGAAGGCAGTAAATGCACTGAGTAGTTTTTTCGGCGTTACAGCTTTTCGCGATGGGAAAATGAAAACCGCTGAATTTGAAAGGGGAAAATTAGTGAAGGAAACCAGGGAAGAAATAACTTCAGAGCCTGATGGAACGCTTGTAACATTTACACCCGACGAACAAATTTTTAAAAACTATCATTTTCGGTTCGATTTTATTGAAAATCAGATATTGAATTACTGCTATTTAAATGCAGGGCTCGTTATCAATTTCAATAACAAAAAATTTATTAGTAAAAACGGCTTACTTGATTTATTGGAACATAAAACCAATCCGGATGAGTTACGGTACCCCATTATACATTTAAAGGGCGATGATATTGAAGTAGCTATTTCACATAACAATGATTATGGTGAAGATTTATATTCCTTTGTAAATGGCCAGTTTACTACACAGGGTGGTACACATCAGCAAGGTTTTAGAGAAGCATTTGTAAAAGTAATCAGAGATTTTTATAAAAAAGATTACGAAGCCTCCGATATACGAACCAGTATTGTAGCTGCCATTTCTATTCGGGTTCAGGAGCCTGTTTTTGAAAGCCAAACCAAAACCAAATTAGGCTCTCAGCATATGTTTGAAGGTGGGCCATCGGTTAAAAAATTTATTGAAGAATTTTTAGGAAAGGAATTAGATAATTATCTCCATCGCAATTCTGCCATTGCAGAGTCACTTAAAAAAAGAATTGAACAAAGCGAACGTGAAAGAAAGGAGCTGGCCGGTATTAAAAAAATGGCCAACGAACGGGCCAAAAAAGCCAACCTGCACAATAAAAAATTACGCGATTGCCGTATTCATTTTAATGATGAGCCGCCTGCTAAAAATAAACAGGAGTATATTGAATTGATGAATCAGTCTGCCATTTTTATTACCGAAGGTGATAGTGCCAGTGGTTCTATTACCAAATCAAGAAGAGTAGATTCACAGGCTGTATTTAGCTTGCGGGGTAAACCTTTAAACAGCTTTGGATTGACCAAAAAAATTGTTTACGAAAATGAAGAATTTAATTTACTGCAACATGCGCTGAATATTGAAGAAGGAATGGAAGGGTTGCGTTATAAAAATATTGTGATTGCAACCGATGCGGATGTAGATGGTATGCATATTCGCTTATTGTTAATGACCTTTTTCCTGCAATTCTTTCCTGAATTGGTGAAGCAAAACCATGTGTTTATTTTAGAAACACCCTTATTCAGAGTGCGTAATAAACAAGAAACCATTTATTGTTACGATGAAACAGAAAAACAGGCAGCTATTGCCAAATTGGGTAATAAACCTGAAATAACACGCTTTAAAGGTTTGGGTGAAATTTCACCGGAAGAGTTTGGACGATTTATTGGAGATGATATTCGGCTGCAACCGGTATTACTGGAACAAGGCGATCATATTCAACAATTATTAGAATATTACATGGGTAAAAATACGCCGCAACGCCAGGAGTTTATTATTGATAATTTGAGGGTTGAATTAGATTTAGTGGAAGAAACTGTTTAAAATATACTAAAGCAAAAAATATATAAGCATGTTGCATGTTGTTTTTAACACAGCCGACGCAGAGGTTTTAAAAAAAGCAATGGAATTAGATGAATTCCTGCAAGGCGAAATAATTGAAATAAAAGATGATTTTTCTGTTGGGCCGGTTACTGGTATTTATGAAACCTATGGTTATGAGTTACGTAGAGACTGGTGGAAAAAAGTACTGGAGTATTCGCCTTATACCAATCAATTAGATATTGTTGACGATAAATTAACGGTGCATAATTTGTGTAACAAATTGAATGAAGATAAAACCCTGCAACTCTGGATTTGGATGGGGCAAAATGCCCATGATGTCTGCGGGTATTATTGGTTAATGTCTCAATTAAGTGTATTTCAGGGGCAGGTATTTGTTTTATACATGAATAATTTGCCGTTCATTAACGAAAAGGGCGGCATATTTTATCCTGCTTATTTACATGAAATACAGCCGAAGGAGTTTTTGAAAGCCAAAAAATTAGCCCGGCCCATTACACTTAGTGAATTTGAAGCAGACCCCGATGAATGGAAGAAAACCGGTAGCGAAAATGGCCTGGTGAGAATTTTAGAAGGCGGTAAAAAAATTGTGAGTAAGGAAGTAAGTTATTTCGATAAAGAAATTTTAGCATTCATTAATGTTGGACCACAAAAATTATTGAAATTATTGCAACAGGTATCTTCAAAATCTAAATTAGAAATAGCAGATACTTTTTTGGTGTGGCGCCTGCGTGAAATAATGCAAAATGAAAAAATTACCATAAAAGGCGATTGGGAGAAGGGATGGAAAGATTTGGAAGTGATGCAGGCACAAATTGTTGCGCCTGAGAATACATCGGTATCATAGAGTTGGAAATGAAGAAATAATTATCGAAAAATCATTCAAATGTTTAAAAGATTG
>JAKAKY010000264.1 GCA_021824365.1 Bacteroidota bacterium
GTCTGCGGCGGATATTATGCATTTCACTCAAATTCATACATTAAAATTGCAAAAAATTACGCAATTACAAGGTTAAATTGTATTAATAAAACGAAGTTCTGTTGTTTTTGTTCCAGAAGTACACCAAAATAATACCTACCAAAGCGCCCCCTAAGTGGGCAAAATGCGCCACATCATCGCCGGCTGAATTTTTAATACCGAGGTAAAGTTCAAAAGCCGCATATATAATGACAAACCATTTGGCTTTAATGGGCACAAAGAAGTACAGGTAAATTTTGGTATTGGGAAACAGATAACCAAATGCGGCCAAACAACCAAACACAGCACCGGAAGCACCAATGGTAGCCTCATTTAGTTTGGCTAAGAAATTAACTTTATAAAGTTGTTGGGTAGCGGGGTCTAAACTATTAAATGCCTCAATTAAATGTTGGGTTTGAAAGTATAATACAATTAAGTGGCTAAAAGCGGCACCCAGCCCGCAAATAATATAAAAGGTTAAGAAGCGTTTAGGCCCCCATAGGTTTTCTAAAACTGAACCAAACATCCACAAGGCAAACATATTGAAGAAAATATGCTCAAAGCCGCCATGCATAAACATGTGTGTAATTAACTGCCAGGGCCTAAACAGGGGGCTTTGAAAGGTATGCAAGGCAAACAAATCGTCCATATTAATAAAACCCTGCCTGCCAATGGTCATTTGTGCCAGAAATACCAATCCATTAATAATGATTAGGTTTTTAATGACTAAGGGTAAAATCTGAAATCGTCCGGGCCTGAATTCTGTCATGCTATAATATTATGGATTTATAAAAGTTTCTTTCAACCGAAGCTGAACAATATTTTCTATATGAAAGGTATGTGGAAACATATCAACCGGCTGCACTTTGGTAACTGTATATTTTTCATCTAATAAAGCCAAATCTCTTGCCTGCGTGGCCGGGTTACAGCTTACATAAACCATCAAAGGGGCCGCAATATCCAATAATTTTTGTATTAATTTTTCATGCATACCTGTCCTTGGCGGATCGGTAATAATTACGTCGGGCCGGCCATTTTGTGCAAAAAAATCATTAGTGCAAATCTTTATCACATCTCCGGCAAAAAAAGCAGCATCAGTAATGCCATTTAAAGCCGCATTTTCTTTTGCATCTTCTATAGTTTCGGGAACTGTTTCTACGCCAATAATTTTTTTCGCCAGCCTGCTTACAAAAATACCAATACTTCCCGTTCCGCAATATAAATCATATACGGTTTGTGAGCCGTTTAACTCCGCCATTTCACGAATGAGACGGTACAGTTGTTCCCCCTGCGCTGTATTGGTTTGAAAGAAAGATTTAGGCCCAATTTTAAATTGAAAATCTTCTAATGTTTCAATGATAAAGCCCGTGCCCCTCCAGGTATGCACCGGCAAATCATAAATGCTATCGTTGAACTTTGAATTAATGGTGTATAGCAGTGTAGTGATTGCAGGAAACTGTTGTTCTATACTTCGTAACAGCGCTTCGCGAAGCGGTTTATCTTCATACCCCAACACAATATTCACCATTAGCTGGCCCGTTCGGGTTAAACGAATCATTACATTGCGCAACCAGCCGGTATGCAAGCGGGCATCATAAAATGGAATGTTTTGTTGTTTACCAAACGCAACGATGGCTTTTCTAATAGCATTGGCCGGCTCGTTTTGCAGATAACAGGTATCAATTTCCACTACTTTATCAAAAACACCTTTGGCATGAAAGCCGCCATAACCGGCCCCTTCATCTACCGGAATTTCATTGGCTGGCAGTTGTTTAAAATCGGCTTTGGGGATATATTTTTTATTGGAAAAAGTAAATTCTAATTTATTGCGGTAGCCCCTTATTTCCGCTGCGCCAACAATGGGCTGAAAGGGCGGAAGATGAATTTTTGCAATGCGTGTAAGATGGTCATGCACCTGTTTTTCTTTGTACTGTAGTTGCAATGAATAGGGTAGCATTTGCCAGGAGCAGCCACCACAAGTACCAAAATGACTGCAAAAGGGTTGTTCACGTTGGGGTGATAGTTGGTTAAAAGCAATTGCTTCACCTTCGGCCCAATCTTTCTTGTTTTTGTGGAGTAACACATTTACCATATCGCCGGGAACTGCTTTTTCAACAAATACCACTTTCCCCTCTACACGGGCTATCGATTTACCTTCGGCAGCATAATCTTCTACAAAAACATTTTCCAGAATAATTCGATCTTTCTTTTTTCTCACAAGCGCAAAAATAACATTCAAAGGGTTTAATTGCATAATTATAACGGTGAAAAAGGGTTTTTATGGAAGGATTAACGGAACCTTTACGACCATTCCTTACATTTACAATATTTATTTTTTCAGTATGAAGAACCTCCTCCTCATTTTTTGCGTAGCATTGTTGGTCCCTTTTTGTGTAATAGCACAACAAAAAAAAGCAATCGGACACAACATTCACATACAATTAAAACCATTTAAAAATGCCACCATTTTTTTAGGCACTTATTATGGCAAGGGTAAAACATTAGCCGATTCTGCCACATTAAACAGCAATAGTGAAGGTGCTTTTAAAGGTAATAAACCCTTAACGGAAGGGATTTATTTTGTGGTATCACCCCAATACACCATACAGTTTGAAATACTGGTAGGTAAAGAACAACATTTTAGTATTTTGGCCGATTCTGCCAATAAATTGCATCCCGTAATTACCGGATCACCCGATAATGCGTTGTTTTTACAATATTCGCAGGAAAGTTACCGGCTGGGCAGTGATATAGATGCGCTTCAAAAAACATTAGCCTTGCAACATAACCGTGTCGATTCATTAAAAGTTGAGGCACAGTTGAAAATCCTTTCAGAAAAGTTACACCAAAGCCGCGAAAATATTATTCAACAACACCCTAACTCATTACTCGCTTTTTTGTTACAGGCCATGCATCGGCCTGAAGCACCTGCTATACCTGTAGTAAATAGCAAGCCGGATTCGCTATATCCATACCGATATGTAAAAGAACACTATTGGGATGATGTGATGTTTAATGATGACCGCCTGTTACATACGCCTTTCTTTGAACCGAAATTAGATGATTATTTTAAATATTATGTATCACCGGCGCCGGATTCTATTATC
>JAKAKY010000066.1 GCA_021824365.1 Bacteroidota bacterium
CCAGCCATTTTAAATCAACGGGTACAAACAAAGCATAAGCCCCATTTATTTTTCCATATACAAAAAAGTATTGCCAGGCCAGTACAAACGACAAAAGTGTAGTAACAATCAACACCAGCGTTGATAAATAACCCGAAAAAATCTGCCAACGCCTGCCAATGAACAGACGGATTACTACAAATGCCATTAAAGGCAAACAAAGTAATAGTGTAACAATTAGCCCTTCGTTCATACAAATTTTTTAAGCATTCAATAAACCATTCAACAACATCAAAACTTCATCTCCCCGGTTTCAGCAACATCAATTTGTTTATTATAACGATATAAATGAATAATAATAGCAATAGCAACCGCAGCCTCAGCAGCAGCAATGGTAATCACAAACAGAAAAAAGAAAATTCCATCTAAATTTTCCGGATACAGGTATTTGTTAAATGCAACAAAATTAATATTTATACTATTCAACATTAATTCAATACTCATTAACACTGCAATCATATTACGACGGGTAAATAGGCCGTACACGCCTATAAAAAACAAAGCAGTACTTAGCAATAATATATGTTGTATTGTAATGGGTTGCATTATTTAATTGTTTTTAGGTTCAGATTTTTGTTTCATTGCTATTACAATACTACCTATCATCGCTGCCAATAACAAAATACTCACCAGCTCAAAAGGCAACGCATATCCATATTGTGTTACACTCATTAATTGTGTACCAATATGTTCCACCGCTGTATTCATGGAATTATGACTTTCAACAAAGTAAAAACGGGTTATAATAGAACCAATAAAAGCAACACCAAACACAACCGCAGCCATACTGAATACGGTTTGCTTAGTGGATGCTTGCGCCATTTTTTGCCCCGATTGTTGTGTAAGAAAAATGGAAAATATAATTAATACCACAATGCCCCCAACGTAAATAATGATTTGTACCGCTGCAACAAAATTCAAATCCATCCAAAAATATAAACCGGCAATACCCATTAAAGCAAATAACAACCAAATAGCTGCTCTAAAAATATGTCGGGCCGTTACCGCTAAAATACCGGTAATTAAAATAAACAGAGCAATGCAGTAAAATATAATTGTTTCCATATTATTCAACACCGGCTCTAAGTTTAGAACCCGGTTTATTTAATGTTTTGATAAGTTGTTTCCTGTCGTACACGCTATGTTCAAAATTTTGTGCCATAACAATGGCGCCGGTTGGGCAGGCTTCTACACACAAATTACACATGGTACATAACTCTAAATGATACACAAATGTGTTCAGCGCTTTTTTCTTTTTGCCTTCGGGCGTAATATCAAACTGTGTTATAATTTTAATGGTACCATTGGGACAGGCCAACTCGCAGGCAGTGCAACCGGTACAGGCATGTTCATTATTTTCATCGTGCAACATCACCACTTCGCCTTTAAATCGTTCAGCCAGCTTTAAAGTAGCTCTGTTATCAGGATATTGCTCTGTAATAATTTCTTTGGGATGCAAAAAATAATATCCGGTAACGCACATGCCTTTCAGTAATGATTTGATGGCACCATAAACATCTTGTATATATTGTTGTATACTCATTTCTTCTATTTTGTCATCGGCTTCAGCACCCTATTCAGCTTTTGTTGCGTCGCACACTTGTACGGCAACAAGGATGGCTTCTTTTATATGTTCAGCCGAAAAAATCAAATACTACAAATACCATTTTAAAATTGCCACAATAGTCATCAACAACATATTCAATAAACTAATGGGCAATAAATATTTCCATTCTAAATTTAATAACTGATCAATTCTTAATCGGGGAAAAGTCCATCTAAACCACATAATTAATCCTATCAAAAAAAAGGTTTTTCCAAAAAACCAGATAGAAGACGGAATATAATCCATGATATGATTGAATGCCTGCCAATGCCCAATATGAAAAGGCATCCATCCGCCAAAAAACAAAATAGCAGCAACCGCACAAACAATAAAAATATTAATGTACTCTGCCAGAAAAAACAACGCAAATTTCATTCCTGAATATTCCGTATGAAATCCGGCTGTAAGTTCAGATTCTGCTTCAGCCAAATCGAAAGGTGCCCGATTGGTTTCTGCAGTAACTGCAATCATAAAAATAACAAATGCAATGATGGCCGGAATATGTCCTTTAAATATCCACCAACCATTTTCCTGCGAGGCAATAATATCATTCACACTTAAACTTCCGGTTAAAATAATCATGGTAATAACAGCTATACCGGCACTCAATTCATAACTAATAATTTGTGCGCCACTGCGCATAGCACCTAATAAAGAATATTTATTATTGCTTGACCAGCCTGCCATTAAAATGGCAATTACTGAAATAGACGCTACAGAAGAAATATATAATACACCAATATTAATATCCCAAATTTGAAAATTTCTGGCAAAGGCAACGGGCACCATAATGAGCATGGCAGCAATCATGATAATGAAAGGCGCCAAATTGAATAAAAATTTATCTGCTCCATCGGGAGTTAAACCTTCTTTTAGCATTAATTTTAATGTATCGGCCGAGGTTTGCAGCCAACCCTTCGGTCCTACTCTGTTTGGGCCTAACCGAATTTGCATAACGGCCGACACTTTGCGTTCCATGAATACCAATAGCAATCCCAGCACTGCAAATAATGCAATAACCAAAATGCCCAGCAAAACACTTTCGGCTATTAATGCCATAGTGCTGCCAACATGCAACTGCAACCAATTTTGAACCTCATTTTTTAGGGCTTCTAAACTAATCATATCTATCAATTAATCATCTGTCTATATCCGGAATAACTAAATCTAATGTTCCCATCGTAGCAACCAAATCGCCAATTTTACCGCCTTTTGCCATTTCATTTAGGGCAGATAAATTGGAAAATCCGGGAGACCTGAATTTTATTCTATAGGGCGTTGTACCGCCTTCACTCACAATGTAAACCCCTAATTCGCCCCTTGCTGTTTCTACGCGTTGATAAAATTCGCCTTTGGGCAATTTTAATACCGCTTTTGTTTTAGCCTGGAAATCACCTTCCGGAATATTATCAATGAGCTGTTCTATGATATGCACCGACTGTTCCATTTCGCGAATGCGAACCAAATAACGGGCAAAAGAATCGCCGCCGGTTTCAATTACTTCTTCAAATTGCACTTGTTCGTACACATCGTACGGATAGCGTTTGCGCACATCGCAGGCAACTCCACTGGCACGGGCAACGGGGCCGCTGCAACCATACGAAATGGCATTTTCGGCAGATAAAAAACCAACACCTTTCATTCTATTCTGAAAAATAATATTTCCGGTAACCAATTCATTGTATTCTTCAATTTTCTTTTTATAAAGTGCAATAAAAAAATTTACTTTTTGTTGAAACTGTGGATGTATATCGGCCATTACACCACCGGGTACCATATAATTCATGGTTAAGCGGGCACCACAGGTTTCTTCCATAATTTCATTAATGGTTTCTCTTTCTCTAAATGCATAAAAAAATGGTGTAAAAGCGCCCACATCCATAGCCAGAGCGCCCCACCATAATTCATGCGATGCTATCCGTGTAAGCTCATCCATCATTACCCGAATGTATTGTGCACGTAAAGGCACTTCTACCTGCAAACCTTTTTCTACACACAATGCACAGGCATGGTTATTAATATGGGCAGACAAATAATCCATCCGGCTGGTAACGTAGATGAATTGGCGATAGGTAAGGCTTTCGCACATTTTTTCAATAGAACGATGAATGTATCCTAAATGTGGTTCAATTTTTTTAATGGTCTCACCTTCTAATGTAATCACCAAATGCAATACGCCATGCGTTGCAGGATGCTGTGGGCCTACATTAATAATAAAATCGCCTTCCGGTGTTGTACCAGCCACTTCGTGCATACAAAAATTTTAAAATATTATAATGGGTGATAATTTGTTCATTTTAAAGCTTTATCATATTAACCGGGTCTTCAAAATCTTTTCGCAATGGCCATCCGTTAAAATCATCCGTTAATATTAATCGCCTTAAATCGGGGTGATGTATAAAGTTAACCCCAAATAATTCGTACACTTCTCGTTCCAAAAATTCGGCTGTTTTCCAAATATCACTTACCGTTTCAATTGCAGGATTATCTCTGTTTAAAACCACTTTTATCACTAAGTTATGTTGCCATTGTAATGAAGTTAAATGATATACCATGGTTAAATGCGTTTTCCAATCAACACAGGTTAAGCAAAACAAGTAATTGCAAATAAACTCAGGCTCTGAAAATAATGTTTTAGCTAATGGCTTAAATTCATTAACAGGCACCAATACATTCAACCATTCACCACCTTCTTCAAACGTTAGGCTGGCATTTATATTAAATAAAGCTATTTTTAATTCTTCATTTGTCATACTTCAATGAATTGGTAACGGTACCGGGTTGTTGTTCACGTGTTAAACCACTTTTAATTTTTTCCTGTAAGGTTATTAATGCATGTAATAATGCTTCGGGGCGTGGCGGGCATCCGGCAACATACACATCAACAGGAATAATATGGTCGGCCCCCTTTACAACCGAATAGGTATTATAAAAAAACGGGCCTCCACTAATGGCACAGGCTCCCATAGCAATCACAAATTTGGGATCGGCCATTTGATCATATAATCTTTTTAATACAGGTGCCATTTTATTAACGATGGTTCCGGCAATAATAATCACATCGGCCTGGCGTGGCGAGGCACGTGCCACTTCAAATCCAAATCGGGAAAAATCGTATTTGGCTGATGCGGTAGCCATCATTTCTATTCCGCAGCAACTGGTTGCAAAAGTGAGTGGCCATAGAGAATTAGCCCTTGCCCAGTTAATGATATCATCTAATTTACTGGTTACAATGGTTCCGCCCGGAGCCTGATGTACTTCACCCGGAAATACACCCGTAATATGATTGGTTGTAGTTACATCCATTTCAATGCTCCTTTTTTATGTGCATATAAAAAACCGGGAAATAATATGATGATGAAAAAAAACATTTCAATTAATGCAGGGAAGCCAATTTTTTGAACCACTACTGCCCAGGGATACATAAATACTAATTCAACTTCAAACAATAAGAAAACTATCGCATACAAATAATAACCTATGTGAAATTGCGACCAGGGTGTTCCGGTGGCAGGTATACCACATTCATAAGGTTGGCCCTTTTGTAAATTGAAACTACCTTTTGTAAATATTTTGGACGCAAGAATGCCGCCTGCGGAGAAAACAATGGCAGCAATGGTAAGAATGAGCAAAGCAATGGTACCCATAATGCTTGTTTTGTGAACTACTAACTTAACAAGTAAAATTTAAATTACGAATATTTTTTGATAAGCTGATATCTACATCAACAGATTTTATAAAAGTGCATCCATATTTGGATAGAAATTCAACATGTGTTATCGGCATTAAATAGCAAAGCCCCCAAAAATGGGGGCTAAGTTTATGAGCAAGCAACCAAACCTAACGCTCTTTATGAACTAACTGTAGAAACAGTCTCTCTTTATTATAAGAGTATCTCTCGTGCAATTACAATTTTTTGTATTTCAGAAGTGCCTTCGCCAATAGTACATAGTTTGGCATCTCTATAATATTTTTCTACCGGAAAATCTTTTGTATACCCATACCCGCCAAAAACCTGAACCGCATCTGTTGCCACTTTCCCCGCCACTTCACTGGCATAATATTTGGCCATGGCCGCTTCACGGGTAAATTTTTCGCCTGTCATTTTAAGGTGGCAGGCATTGTTAATTAACATTTCAGCAGCAGCAATTTCAGTGGCCATATCGGCCAGTTTAAAGCTAATGCCCTGAAAATTAGCAATGGGCTGATTAAACTGGTGTCTTTCTTTGGCATACTGAACAGCAGCTTTGTAAGCACCTTTAGCTATACCCAATGAAAGTGCTGCAATAGAAATGCGCCCGCCGTCTAATATTTTTAATGCCTGATGAAAACCGCTTCCTACCTCTCCAAGTCTCTGCGCATCAGATATACGGCAATTATCAAAGATCATTTCTGCGGTTTCGCTGGCCCGCATACCCAATTTATTTTCTTTTTTTCCTGCACTAAAACCGGGTATTCCTCTTTCTACAATAAATACCGATGCATTATTTTTTGCACCGGGTTCACCTGTTCGGCAAACTACCACTGCCACATCGCCCGATTTACCATGGGTTATCCAACATTTGGTACCATTAATAATCCAGTCATTCCCATCTTTCAATGCCACTGTTTGCATATTCCCCGCATCACTACCGGTATTGGGTTCTGTTAAACCCCATGCCCCTATAAATGTAGCATCGGCTAATTTGGGTAAATATTTTTTCTTTTGTTCCTCGTTTCCAAAGGTTAAAATATGGTTGGTACATAGTGAGTTATGCGCTGCCATACTTAAGCCAATAGAACCACATACCTGCGCTATTTCCTGAATAATAACACTGTATTCAAAATAGCCTAAACCTGCACCCCCATAAGCCTCAGGAACCAATACGCCCATCAATCCTAACTTACCCATTTCTTTAAACAGGTGAACCGGAAATTCCTGCACTTCATCCCACTCCATTACATGTGGTAAAATGTGCTGTTTGGCAAAATCCCCTGCTGTTTGTGCTACCTGTTCTGTTAATTCACTCTGATTAAATTCCATACTAATACTACAATGCTAACTAATGTTAGTTTACAAATGTAAAATTTTTTTTGACTTCACCAAGAAAATTATTCTGCCGTACAAAAAAGACTGATTTGCCGGTACATTTCACTACTTACAAAAGGAATTTTTTGTAATTCCTCCACCGATTGAAAAGTACCTTTTTGTTGGCGTAGAATTAAAATTGCTTTTGCTACATTTTCAGGTATAAACGGATGGTGTAATAAAGCAAAGGATGATGCTTTGTTAATATTGATTTTGGGAATTTGCTGTTGATTGAGGTAGACATAAGGTAGCACCGCGGCATAGAGTGAGTCGGAAAAACCCGGAATTTGTTGCAGTTGTTCCATCTGAACAAAACCTGCTAATTTTTCCCGGTATTGTACCATGTTATATGCCAGCAGCGGAGTAATACCCGGTATTTGCCGGAATGTTGCTGCATTTGCCTGATTCAGTTCTATGGAATGCAATGCAAGAATATTTCCTGAACGTCTATTACCTGCCAAATAATTGGGAGAATGTATTTGTATAAAAGGCATTAGTGTATTGGCTTCATCGGGTGTTAAACCCCATAATTTGCGAATGTCTTCCGGCTTAAAAAACCTGCCGCCTTTCTGCCGATAATGCAATAATGTTTGGATGAGTTTGTGTCGTAAACCCATTTGCTCAAGGCTTATAGAATCAATTGTATTGGGGTTGAAATAGAATAATTGCAAAGTTTTTGAAGGTGGTGCATCATCGGGTTGTGTAGATGATGCTTCATCCGGCACATTTGCCTCCATATTTGCAACTGGTAAAGTTTGTACAGCTAAATAATCAGGTACCTGCTGAAAAAAGCTGGGCAAACTGAATACCACTACAAATAAGAAAAGTAATATAATACTTCCTTTCGTTTGCCGATTTGAAAAATACAAATAATGCTTTTTCATAGATAATAGTCTATCGGTTTAATTTTCAAGTATTATTGGTACTTTGAAATGTGGCTGCACAGTTCAAACATAAAAATAAAAAAATTATACATATACTACCAACCCATCATAACCCAAATGTATGTGTTGCGGCAACTGTTTACTTACAGCAGCATGTAGCCCCAATTGGTGGCTGATATGCGTAAAATACACTTCGGGTATGGACAGTTCATTCGCCAGCGCAATGGCTTCTGCCAAACTAAAATGTGAGATATGGGGTTCCTGACGCAGTGCATTGAGTACCAATACTGCCGAGCCTCTTATTTTGTCTTTTTCCTGTTCCTCAATTTTATTAGCATCGGTAATATAGGTAAAATTGCCAATTCTATACCCAACTACCGGCATTTTTAAATGCCATACCCAAATGGGTTGTACGTGTAAAGACCGGATTTGAAAAGGAGCATGATTAATGAGATGTAAATCAATACGAGGTACACCGGGATAGGCATTTTCGGCAAAGGCATAATAAAAATCGCGCTGCAATGCTTCGGCAGTTAAAGTGTTGGCATATACCGGTATATTGCTATGCTGAAAATAGTTGTATGCCCTCACATCATCTAACCCGGCAATATGGTCTTTATGCGGGTGCGTAAATAAAACACCATCTAACCTGCGATTATTGATACGCAGCATCTGGTAGCGAAAATCGGTTGTAGTATCAATTGCAATAGTGGTGCCATCTTGTAACGATTCAATGAGTACACTACTTCTAAGTCGCTTATCTTTTTTATTTGTTGAAGTACAAACTGCACAATCACAGCCAATCATTGGAACACCGGTACTGGTGCCTGTTCCTAAAAAAGTAATTTTTAAATGATGGTTTTGCACAATATCAAAAGTACCCTAAATCTATGAGAAAAAAAAGGACGCAGCCCTTAGGTACATCCTTTTCTTCCCTGCACAAAAAAATAATAGTTATGCGGGATCATTTAATTTTGCTTTTTTTACTATTTCGTCATACAATAACTGACTTTCATGGGTTAACTTATCATAGTCAATAGCCACTTGCGGAATTAAATCGAGTAGTGTATTAATTCTTCCTTCCATATCTAAATATTTATTCAACACTACTACCTTTTTAGATTGCAGCAAACACCAACCGCTTTGAAAGGTTCCGCGTTCGTACCTAACCACATAATCAGATTGACCCAAAATATCGCTCAACTTATCTAATGTACTTTGCGTTAATTTCATGATTACAATTCATTGGGTTAACAGGCACAAAATTACTTAGGAAGCGGCATTGCTTCATTTTGATTTATCCACATTAAAACTGGTAACTGATGGTAGTGTATAATTGTCCGGATGCAGTGGGTGTGATGCTGTAATTATCGTGTACCCAATAATTCAACGCATTAAAAACATTAGAGAATTTACATTGTATAGCCATTTTTACGCCTTCTTCAACCATTAATGTTTGCCGAATGGATTCATGCCCTACAAATGAAATTTCAATTTCATATTGGCTTTTTACCACACCTCTTAATTCAAAAAAAACATTTTCATCGGTAACAGTGGTTCTGTTTATTCGTTCATCATCTGAAGTTACAATTTTTCCGCTGATGATGCCTGCGGCATTGTCGTCGTTCTTTGCAAAAGCAAACTGTGTAGTAAAAATAGTGAAGCAGATATACAGGATTCATTTTACAGAACAATTCCCTTTCATAAACATTTAATTTTTTTGCGAAGCTGAAGCAACGCAAAAAAACGAGCCCCTTAATAACTACTTACTCACCATTTTGATAATCGGCACAATCATTTCCTCCATACTGATGCCACCATGTTGAAAGGTGTTTTTGTAATAGTTGGCAAAATGATTGTAGTTATTGGGATAACACAAATACTCATCTTCTTTGGCAAAAATGAAAGAAGAATTAACGGTGGGTACCGGCAAACCGGCCTGGCGCGGATCTTTAAATGCCAATACCTCTTTGGGGTTATAGTCTAAATTTTTACCATGTTTATAACGCAAATTAGCGGTAGTTTGTTTATCGCCGATTACTTTACAAGGCGTTTTCACCCGCACGCTTCCATGATCGGTAGAGAGGATGAGTTTAATATTTTTTCCTGCAATTTTTTTCAGTGCCTGATGCAGGGCACTATGCTCAAACCAGCTTTTGGTAATGCTACGGTAGCTGGTTTCATCGGCAGCCAGTTCTTTCAATACTTCCATTTCTGTTCGGGCATGGCTAAGCATATCCACAAAATTGTATACTATAATATTTAAATCGTTCGCTAATAAGTTGTGCATATTGCTGACCAATTGTAAACCATCGGTATGGCTGAGTACTTTGGTATAGCTTATTTTTAAATCTTCTTTCTTTAACCGCTTTAGCAGGGCGCTGAAAAAAACTTCCTCATACAAATTCTTCCCCCCCTGCTCATCATCATTTTTCCATTGCTCAGGGAATTTTTTTTCAATATCAGTGGGTAATAATCCGCTAAAAATAGCATTGCGGCTGTATTGTGTGGCAGTGGGTAAAATAGAGTAATAGGTTTCATCTTCTAAAATCCGAAAGTTTTCGGCAAAAATGGGCTGTATGGCCTTCCACTGATCGAACCGAAGGTTATCAATTAAAATAAAAAACAACGGTGTACCCTTTTCTACATGTGGCAATACTTTAAACTGCATTAAATAATGGCTCATAATGGGTGTTTCGGCTGTAGCGGGTTTTACCCATTCCGCATAATGTTTGGATACAAATTTAGAGAACTCTGCATTGGCTTCCTGCTTTTGCGAAGCCAATATTTCCCGCATTTCGGCACTATCGGTTTTTTCCATTTCCAACTCCCAGTAAACTAATCTTTTATATATTTCTGCCCATTCTTTATAATCGGGGTTGTTATTAAATGCCATAAATAACTCCCTGAATTGTTGTTGATAGGCAGTGGTGGTTTTTTCAGATACTAATCTTTTATTATCTATTATTTTTTTAAGGCATAATAACACCTGATTAGGATTAACGGGTTTCAACAAATAATCGGTAATCTGGCTGCCAATGGCCTCATCCATTAAACTTTCTGTTTCATTTTTAGTAATTAATACCACCGGAATAGCAGGATGCGCAGCTTTTATTTTAGCCAGTGTTTCTAAACCGGTTATGCCCGGCATTGATTCATCTAAAAAAACAACATCGGCCAAATGCTCATCTATGTAAGCCAATGCTTCAAAGCCGCTGGCAAAGCTTTTTACACGATAGCCTTTGTTTTCTAAAAACATAATTTGCGACTGTAAACTTTCTATTTCATCATCGGCCCAAAGTATTGTTACGGGTTCCATAAACATTTTTTTCTTTAAATTACACGTTAGTGTGCAAATAACAGGCCGGTAGTTAAACCATTTAGCCTATCTCGGTTGCATGTACATCAAATATATTCGATAGCTGCATAAATAGTACATTTGCAGGCTGCTTTAACAAACTGGCAACAAGCATGAAAGCTACTCAAAAAATTATTAATGACCCCGTGTATGGTTTTATCACCATTAATCATCCGTTGATTTTCGATATTATTAGCCATCCTTATTTTCAACGTTTAAGGCGTATCCACCAAATGGCATTGGCCTATTTGGTATATCCCGGTGCCGTGCATACCCGTTTGCATCATGCCCTTGGCGCTTATCATTTAATGTGCAATGCCATTGCGGAATTAAAGACAAAAGGAGTTGATATTACAGAGGAAGAAGAAGTGGCCGCAAAAGCAGCTATTTTGTTACATGATATTGGACATGGACCGTTTTCTCATGCATTAGAAAATCAGCTCATTCAATCGGTACACCATGAAACTATCAGCCTTGCATTAATGCAAGCGATGAACCGCCAATTGAATGGCCGGCTGCAAATGGCCATTGATATTTTTACGGGTAATTATCACCAACCATTTTTGCATCAGTTAATTAGCAGCCAATTAGATGTTGACAGAATGGATTATTTAACCCGTGATAGTTTTTTTACCGGCGTAAGTGAAGGGGTGATTGGTTATGATAGAATTATTAAAATGCTCACCGTACACGATGGACAATTAATGGTGGAAGAAAAAGGCATTTACAGTATTGAAAAATTTTTAGTGGCCCGCCGGCAAATGTACTGGCAGGTTTATTTACATAAAACCGTTTTAAGTGCCGAAAAAATGCTGGTACATATTTTAGAAAGGGTACATTTTTTAATTGCTGCGGGCAACAATAGTTTCAGAACCGGAGGTGTTTTAGATGATTTTTTGTATCAACCAAACAGCACCCTTACCGATGAAATTTTAAGCCGTTTCTGCCGTTTAGATGATGTGGATATTTCATTTGCCATAAAAAAATGGGCAAAACATTCCGATTTTAATGTTAACACACTATGTAACAAATTGTTAAACCGCCAATTACTTAAAATTAAATTAGATGCTAAGCCGTTTACACAAACATTTATTGCAGAAAAAATAGCGGAAGCAGCAGCTCATTTAAACATATCAAAACAAGATGCAACCAACTTTGTGTTTACCGGTGAAGCTGTTAATACCATGTACCAGCCCAACGATGAAAATATTAAAATCCTATTTAAAAATGGTGAGGTAAAGGATATTTCTGCCATTGATAACCCGTTAATTCATCAAACTATTTCTTCACCCATCAAAAAATTTTACATTTGCACATTATTGTAAGGGAAAGAAAGATTAAAAAAGCTAAACAAATATGCAATTTACTGCTGCTCAAATAGCTCTATTGATTGATGGACAGGTAGAAGGAGATGCTACTGTAGCCGTAACCTCATTTGGCAAAATAGAAGAAGCCAAAGCAGGGCAATTATCTTTTTTAGCTAATCCAAAATATGAGGATTATTTATACCAAACGCAGGCATCAATTATTATTGTTAATCAAAACCATACTTTAAAGCAAAAGGTAAATGCCACTGTAATACGTGTACCCGATGCTTATGCCGCCTTTGCTGCTTTATTAACCAAATACCAAAAATTGGTTACCGAACAATTAAATGGTATTGAGCAGCCTTCTTATATAGCACCAACGGCGCAATTGGGCGAAAATGTATACATAGCGGCTTTTGTTTATATAGGTAAAAATGCAAAAATTGGTCATAGGGTAAAATTATTTCCGGGCGTTGTTATTGGCGATTATGTTACTATTGACGATAACACCATTTTACATGCAGGCGTAAAAGTGTACAACCACTGCCAAATTGGTAAAAATGTTAGCATTCATGCAGGAACGGTAATAGGTGGTGATGGTTTTGGATTTGCGCCACTGAATGATGGCACCTACCAGAAAATACCCCAAATTGGCAATGTAATTATTGAAGACAACGTAGAAATTGGCTCCAATGCCACTATTGACAGGGCTACCATTGGCTCTACCATTATTCATTCCGGTGCCAAATTAGATAACCTCATCCAAATTGCCCACAATGTTGAAATTGGCCACCATACTGTTATAGCAGCTCAGGCCGGTGTTAGTGGCAGTACCAAAGTAGGCAATCATGTAATGGTGGGTGGGCAGGCAGGCATTGTTGGTCATTTAACTATTGCCGATGGCAGTAAAATAAATGCACAAAGTGGTGTAAGTAAAGCGATTAAACAACCCAATAGTGTAGTTACCGGTTCACCTGCTTATGAGTACACTGCGGCCTTAAGAAGTCAGGCAGCATCCCGAAAACTCCCCATTTTAGAAAAGAAGGTTATGGAGTTAGAAAAAATGGTACAGCAATTGCTTGCCGAAAGAGTTACACCCTAATCTTGCACTTCAACCGTTAATCGGCTTATTTTTGCATAAATTATAACAATTCAGGAAAATAGGAGCATTAACAAATTGTGAATTTTGCTGCCAATTAAAACCAAACAGGAATGGATCAAAACTTTAATCCGGATAAACAACATACCCTTAGTAAAAGTATTAGTATAAAAGGCACAGGCCTGCATACCGGCATTTTGGTTGAAATGAATTTAAAACCCGCTAACCCGGGTTTTGGCATTCAATTTCAAAGAACCGATTTACCCGGACAATCCATCATTAAAGCCGATTGCGATTTAGTAACCGATACTTCACGTGGCACCACCTTACAGGTGGACGAGAT
>JAKAKY010000067.1 GCA_021824365.1 Bacteroidota bacterium
TTTTATCTTCGCTGAGCATCGGTAAAGGGGTTTTAAGTGTGGAAACTCAAAATTATTCTTTATCCGATGTTCTTTTTAACTAGCAACTTGGGTTATATAGTTTGACAAACAACAAATGTATTCTTAGCCAGTGTAAGTACTTTCCCTGTATTTGTATCTAAGCCCAATTAATCACTCTATTTTAAAGTCCTATTTGTTGGACAATCCTATCGTACTCTGCATGCCGGAATAATATTTCTTTAATATACCGGCACATTGTTTTGTTTTATCTATTTGATTTAACCGGAGGTGCAATCCGCATAAAACATAATTAAGATCAGCATCCAGCGACGATAATTCTAATCCTTTTTCTAACATTGCCAGCGCCTTTTTTGTGTTGCCATTTTTCTGCATCATTAAACCATAATTGTAATATACTCTTGGATTTTGTGATTTTAATGCTAAAGCCTTTGCAAGAGATTCTTCTGCTTTAACAGTGTTCTTCATTTCATTGTAAAGCAATGCCATGTTAAAATAAATACAATCGTTTTTAGGATCAGTCAATAAGGCTTAGTAAATCCGCTTTTCTAATGCCCTTAAACCATTTTTATATATGCTATAAACCTTCCTAATGCCGGCGTTCAAAGAATTTATTGCTTTACCTGAAAGAAATAATTGCATCAACATAGCAGATCGTTATGCTCCATTAATATAGATTTGAAAAGGCTACGGTTAATGCTGGGTATGTTACTTATTTGTTCAACATAATTGCTATTCTTACAAAATATTTTAAGCCATTCGTCCGTAGCATAGATGGGAATTGTTTCCGAACCCAAATATTCAATTCCGGGGGCTAAAATTTCTGTCTTTATGCCAAATAGATTTAATACCCTTAATAACTTCTTATCGCATTCAGCCACCATCACGCCGTCAGGGTGCTGGCAAATGCTATAAATAGCCAGTGTTAATAATTGCTTCAAAAGATTTATACCTAAAGGATTTTCAGTTTTAGATATTGCTAAGCGGCCTACCTGCCATATAAGCTTGTCTGCAAAAGGGAGATCTCTACATTTAATATTAAATAGCTTTTCCAAAGGCAATGAAGCTTGTCCGTCCCATAAAGTAATTTTTACAGACCCGATAATTTTTTTGTTGAATGTAGCAATATAAAATGCCGAGCTTTCATACAATGAAAGATCTTCCTGGTAAACCTGTTTTACTTCATTTAGAAAGTTTTTTCCGTGTTGGAAAGTGCCAAGGTGGTGACTATTGTTTTCGGTTACTACGAACTTAGCCAATTCGTATAACTCTTTTTTTTACTGGCTTAATCTGTATCATGATTTTGAGTTTTTTTTGAAATTACGTAATCGGCATATGTTCAAAACAGGTGCATCAGCTTGTTTATCTCAAAAAACTATACTAAAGGATAGGTTTTTAAGATAAAAGTTTCTTGGATGGTGTAGTTTAAGATGAAAACATCTTCAAGTGTGAAATATTTCACTATTCCTGAATGATTTTTATAAAGTGTAGGATTTTGAAAATAAGTCAATAGGAATCAGTATTTTCAAAGTCTAAATTTTTTAAAAACTGACTGATATGGAAGTGCCTATTGAAGATTTTTTCAAGCCATTAAAGCTGAAATCACCACCCACAGATTCAGACTATCGAAGGACGGAATGGCATCTGCAGGCTGCTGATGCATTTGCTCTAAACGGAGACTTTAATGTTTCAAATTACAAGATTAACCAGCAATATGATAATTTATTACCTTCTTTTAAAGTGCAATATCAACTTAAGAATAATGCCGTGTACAGTCTTGGCTTTACCCAGCGAATTCAGCGACCTGGTATCGGGTTACTTAGTCCCCTTGTTATAAAAACTGCACCAGGATTTGAGAGAACCGGAAACCCAGATCTAAAACCTGTATTGGCAAATAGTATAAGTTTGGGGTTTAGTAAGTTCAGTAAAGCATCTATCGCAGTCACTCTAAATTATTCCTTCTCAATAAACACTATTCAAAGCTTTGCTACAACAGTGGAAGAGGATTCACTCATATTAACTTCATACCAGAACATTGGCAAGTATGACCGAGTAGGGATGGATGTTAACACGAGATTTCAGGTTACTTCTAAAATTGATTTCTCAATTGAAGGCTCTGTAAATCGAGTTTTTGTTAAAAATAGTAACCCAGACAATAAATCTTCTAACAAGGGAGTTGAGGGATTTGTATACAGTTATCTAAACTATCGAGGTAATAAGGGATGGCGGTATACAGCAAATGCCGGCTTTTATGGCCCTACCATCAATATTCAAGCTACCTCCAACTCATATTTTTACTCCTCCTTGGGGGTGTCTAAACAAATTTTTAAAAACAATGGGAATATTTCATTCAGAGTAGCCAATCCATTTCAGCAGTATAGGCTCATACAAAGTAAGATTAATACAAGTGATATAAATCAGCTAATAGATAGACGAAATGCGTTTCGGGCTTTTTATGTATCTCTCTATTTCAAGTTCGGCAAACTTGATAAGGAGGTAAAGCGAAACAGGAGGTCAATACAAATTGATGATGCGGCAAGTGAAACCGGAAAGGTGCAATAGAAAGTACAATCACAAGGGTAACATGTATTCGTTTAAACTTAATTTATAATAATATGAAAAGAACTGTTTTCTAAGCAATGTCATGCTGTTAGTCTTTTAATTTCTTTGCCTTTTCTCCAGACGAAGTCTCCCTAAAGGACCTTCATTCGAGTGAATCAGGCTGTTGGTGTGTTGTGGATGTTGTGTCTGATTGCAGGTCGACTTCTACCGGGAATATTTATCAAGGCTATAGAAGCGAATGTGCAGGACAAAGTGAACAGTACTTTCATGTCCAGTAGATATTAACAAAAACAATTTAAATTATACTCTATGTACTCATGTTGTTTAAAGTTGGGAATGATAGTATTGGCATCTTTTTTCAGTAGAAGTGCATCCGCAGTATCCAATCCGCTAAACGACCTTCAAAAGCGATTGGAGTCTCTTAACTATATTTCATATGTATATCAGAGGGAGGGTAATTATAGTTCTGATGGACATTTTCATCAGTATAAAGGAGATGTGTTTTTTGATTTTACAAACAAAGCGAGTAGTATAGGGGCTAGCTGCTATTTTGAAAACAGTGAGTATATCGCTGTTTATAATGGGACTGAACTTTTCCATTGTGATAAACGCACAAAAGATATACAGGTTGGCGTTAACGTAACTCCTGAAGAAATTGATAGTGAGATTTTTTTGCCATGCTCAATGTTATCTATAAAAAATGCTTTACCATGGGTAATGGAAGACAAAGGCGTTTATAAAAGGTATAAGGATACCCTTGTTGATGGTAAAAGGTCATTGATGATTCGGTTGGAGTTTAAGAAAAGAACCATCTCTGGTATAGGTAGACCTTGGAACATTTCGAAAAGAGAGAACCTTTATTATTCAATTTTTGTGGATATGCAAAATGGCCTGCCTTTTCAGGTACTGATGCAAAATGGAGAAAACAGTGATTACTTTAAAGCTACCTTTACAGATATAATAGAGGATAAGAATTTGAAAACACCAGAAGTATTTTATTATTCAACCTATCTGAAAGACTTTAAATTAAGCCAGAAGTCAAATAAAGAAAAGCTAATTTTGCCCAGTACAATGGCTCCGGACTTTACCTTGGTATCGCACACAACTAAAGAAAGGATTGGTCTAAGCAGTATCAATACTCCGTTTACACTAATTGTATTCGCAATAGTAAATTGCGGATATAGCCAAGAAATGGTACCTCGCCTTAATAAGATTTATAACTCAATACCCCGAAACAAGGTCACAGTTCTCATTGTTAATCCTTACGATTCGGAAAATTTGATAGACAAATTTATCAATGTAACCCGGCCTCATAGCTCCTATCGTATTCTTGTGGAAGGAAAATCGCTAATAAAGAAATATGGTATCAATGGTTATCCAACCGCTGTTCTGTTAGATAAAGAGAAAATAGTAATATTTGCTTCGCCAGGATTTGATGAGGCGACAATTCTTTCGCTCATAAAATGATTTCCATAAATAAATTCAATTGGAACCCTTTGTGCAGATATATAGTGTTCAACAATAATCTTCCTTAAAGTAGATATTGTATATTTTAATAATTGTAGATAAACATGGTATGATTGTTTAACACAATGCTTCTATAATAAATATGGAAAAGGATTGTGTGTGATTGATCTGATAGGGTAATGCGCGGTAAGCCCCCCACGGATACCCTATTGTAAAATAGCACAGAACATGAGAGTTTTGCCAAAATGTAAAACATGCAAAACAAAAAGGAGCTCCGCGAATCGATGCTGTTAATGAGGCATACTTCCCTTTGATTTTCCTTACAGATTTTCCTACAATGATGCCCTTAATGTAAGTTTAAAGGGCACTTCAACATGTTCTTTTGAATTAGCTAATATTAACTCAGCAGCGATTAATCCCATTTGATGAAAATTTGCAGATATAGTAGTCATACCTTTAAAATAATTTTTTTGCTAAGGAATCCATCGAAGGAAAGGCTTGAAGAAAACCGAAAATATCTTAGGCCACATGGGCAGCACCGAATTAGCCGCCAATCTTAAAGAAAATAGGAAGGAAAGAGGAGCTGAAAAAGAAATGAAAATTCAATACTGAATCCAATTTGCATTTAGAATTTTAGGAAAGGATCCTTCTTATCTCTGTAGAAGGCAACAATGCGTAAAGGATATGTCTATAATATAAATGGGCTTGCCGAAGTGGAAGCAGACGAAAGCAATATTTCAACTTTTGTTTCTTATTGTATCCTGCACTTCTATCAGGACAGCCATTTAATTGCTATGATTTACTTTTAATTAATTTCATACTTAAATGAAATTTTAAACGATGCAACGAGTATGCAGGCTATAATAGGCGTTATTTTTCATTTTATAGGGGGTTTTGCTTCAGGCAGTTTTTACATGCCGTATAAAAAAGTACGTGGTTGGGCATGGGAAAGCTATTGGATTATTGGCGGACTGTTTTCATGGTTTATTGTACCACCACTGGCTGCATGGCTTACTGTGCCCGCCTTTGCAGATATTATAAAAAACACACCCTTTGAGGTAATTAAATACACTATCATGTTTGGCGTACTCTGGGGTATCGGCGGATTAACGTATGGCCTTGGTGTCCGTTATCTCGGTATGTCGCTGGGTAATTCAGTTGTGCTGGGCTTCTGCTCTATATTTGGCGCATTGGTTCCGTCTATTTATTATAATTATTTTCCAAAGCCCGGCAAAACAACTTTCAATGATTTGCTTACTACTTCATGGGGCAGAATTGTTTTACTTGGCGTAGCAGTTTGCCTGCTCGGCATTTATATCTGCGGGCGTGCAGGCATGATGAAAGAAAAAGAATTGCCGGAAGCAGAAAAGAAAAAAAGTATTGCAGAATTCAGTCTTGTAAAAGGATTGATTGTAGCGGTTATCTCAGGCATACTGAGCGCCTGTTTTAACTTTGGTATTGAAGCAGGAAAACCAATGGCAGAAGCTGCTGTAAGAGAAGGCTTCAATCCTTTGTTTCAAAATAATGTCATTTTTGTTCCTTTGCTATGGGGCGGCCTTGCAACTAATTTTATCTGGTGTATGATCTTAAATGCACGCAACAAAAGCTTTACTGATTATACCAATAAAAAAACCCCGCTTACTAAAAATTATTTATTCTCTGCTGCTGCCGGCACAACATGGTTCCTTCAGTTTTTCTTTTATGGTATGGGCGAAAGCAAGCTGGGTAATGGCGCCAGCTCGTGGATATTGCACATGGCATTTATTATACTTGTTGCAAACATGTGGGGCATTGTATTAAAAGAGTGGAAAGGCGTAAGTAAAAAAACACGCATTACTATCGCATTGGGTATTACTACTATTATCCTCTCGGTAATAATGGTAGGATACGGAAATGCTTTAAAATAATTTTTGTATAAAACCATCATAGAATAAGTATTCATTTATACATCAACATTAAAAAATAGAACCGGTTACAATACAGGCAATAAAAATTACAAACAATAACAATAAAAAGTTCTGAAAAAATTTATTAATAAAGTATGAAAAAAATAATTGTTTTTATTTTGGTATTAAGCGTCCATTTAAGAACGAATGCCCAAATTTTAAAACAACATATTCCTGATAAACTGATCGTATTCACTTTTGATGATGCGCCGGTAACACAATTTACTTATGCAGCTCCCCTGTTGAAACAATATGGTTTTGGCGCTACTTTTTTTGTATGTGAATTTCCACCCAATTATCATGACAGTACAAAATATATGACCTGGAGCCAGATGCAACAGTTAGGAAAAATGGGCTTTGAAGTAGCTAATCATACGCATACACACGCTTCTGTAATTGGCCTGAGCCAACAGCAATTTGCAGATCAATTGAAATATATTGAAGATAAATGCGACTCTTTAAAAATAGGGAAACCGGTAACCTTTGCTTATCCGGGTTATGATGTTGATTCCAGCGCATTTGCAACGCTAAAAAAAAGAGGATACCTTTTTGCCCGTGCAGGCGCCGGCAGAGCCTATGACCCTCTTTCAGATTATCCTTACCTGGTTCCCGGTTGGAGCAGCCTGACAAGTAATGAAGCACAAATAATGAATGCATTTAAACAGGCAAAGGATGGAAAAATTGTTGTAATTACTTTTCATGGCATTCCTGATTATGAGCATTCATGGGTAACCACGCCGCCGGAATTATTTAAAAAATATTTGCAATACCTGTACAATAATCATTATAAGGTTATCGCCTTAAAAGACCTCGCTGATTATATTCATGTAAAAAAGGCCTTAATAGAAATTAAGCCTGATTTTAAAAAAAAATTAAAAGATTAAAGTAAATGCGCTTAAAAATATTTATACTCTTCATTTGTATAATGAATGTAGAAAACAACCTGAGTGCCCAACAAATCATTCCTTTATACACAGGTGCCATTCCAAACTCTGTTAATTATAAAATGAAGGAGATAACCTATTTAGATAAGGAGGGTAGAATGGAAGGTTACCGGAATATTTCAAAACCAACACTTGCTGTTTACCTGCCGGATAAAAAAAACTCAATTGGCTCTGCTGTAATTATTTGCCCGGGGGGTGGCTATTATGCCGAAACTTATCAAAAGGAAGGGATTAATATTGCAAATGCTTTTATCAAACATGGTGTTGCTGCTTTTATTTTAAAATACCGTCTGCCTTCCGATTCTATCATGAAAGATAAAAGTATCGGCCCTTTACAGGATGCACAGCAGGCAATAAAACTGGTAAGGCAGCATGCTGCAGAATGGAATATTGATACAGCTAAAGTAGGTATCATGGGATTTTCTGCCGGCGGCCATCTTGCATCAACAGCAGGTACTCATTTCGATTCGTCTTTTATCTCTAATAAAGAACACATCAATCTTCGCCCTGATTTTATGATATTAGTGTATCCTGTTATCAGCATGACACATCAACTTGCACACATGGGCTCAAGAGATAATTTGCTTGGTACAAATCCTTCCATTGAGAAAATTAATTTTTTTTCAAATGAATTACAGGTTACTGATAAAACGCCTCCCACCTGGATAACACAAACCGGTGATGACAAGGTGGTAGATGTAGATAACAGCATTGTTTTTTACGAAGCATTAAGGCATCATAATGTACCTGCTGAAATGCATTTATATCCCAAAGGGGATCATGGTTTTGTACTGAACCTTCCCACTGAAGAATGGATGCAGCCTTTATTTGAGTGGATGAAAAAAAATAGCTGGATGAAATGAAACAAAACACAAACAACAATTAACAAAAGCAACAATTAACAACAGAATAATTATGTATCCGTTTCATTCATCTTCAATGTTGCGGAACGCTATGAATAATTAAATAAAAAATATTATGGGTACAACTACGATACAATTTAAACATGTTAGCTATTTATGGAATGAAGCAGAGGCAGCTAAACTTGCAGGTGATGAAGTAGCATTACTTGTATATCGTTCCAACTTACTCGGTGCCGATTTACGACTCACCAATTATGGTGGAGGCAACACTTCCTGCAAAGCAATGGCCAAAGATCCATTAACCGGAAATGAAACAGAAGTGATGTGGGTAAAAGGTTCCGGTGGCGACCTCGGTACTATGAAAAGAAACGGGTTGGCAGCTTTGTATGTTGACCGTTTGCGAAGTTTAAAAAATGTTTACAGAGGAATTGAATTTGAAGATGAAATGGTGGAATTATTCAATCATTGTATTTATGATCTTTCTTCAAAAGCTCCCTCGATTGATACCCCGTTACATGGCTTTCTTCCTTTTAAACATATAGACCATTTACACCCCGATGCTGCGATTGCTATTGCTGCCGCAAAAGATGGTAAGCGTATCACGCAGGAATTATTTAATGGTAAAATCGGGTGGGCGGAATGGCAGAGGCCGGGATTTGATTTAGGATTAAAATTAAAACAATGTTTAGATGAAAATCCGGGCATCCGGGGTATCATGTTGGGCTCACATGGTTTGTTTACCTGGGGCAATACAGCGCATGAAAGTTACCTGAATACATTGGAAGTAGTGGAACGGTGTGCCCAATACCTGGAGGATAATTATGGTAAAAAGAGCGCAGTTTTTGGAGGTGCTGTAATAATATCTTTACCCAAAGAAGAACGCCTGAAACAGGCGGCTGCACTCGCTCCCATATTAAGGGGGTTTTGTTCATCCCAAACAAAAATGATTGGTTATTTTACAGATGATGAAAAAGTATTGGAATTTATTAACTCAAATGATTTGGGAAGACTGGCACCCATGGGAACAAGCTGTCCTGATCATTTTTTAAGAACAAAAATTGCTCCGTTGATTTTAAATGTAGGTGCTGATGAAGATATAAGTGATGTGAATAAAGTAAAAGAAAAAATTGCTCCATTGTTTGAAGCATACCGCAACATGTATGCATACTATTATAATACCTGCAAACATTCCAATAGCCCTGCCATGCGTGACCCTAACCCGGTGGTTTTATTGTATCCGGGAGTTGGCATGTTTTCTTTTGCAAAGGATAAACAAACTGCAAGAGTAGCTTCAGAATTTTACATGAATGCAATCAATGTAATGAAAGGTGCAGAAGCCATCAGCGAATACACTTCCCTGCCCCGGCAGGAAGCTTTCAATATTGAATACTGGTTGCTGGAAGAAGCCAAGTTGCAACGTATGCCTAAGCCAAAAGCATTAAGCGGAAGAGTTGCCCTTGTTACCGGTAGCGCCGGCGGAATTGGTAATGCCATTGCCAAAAAATTTGCTGCCGAAGGCGCCTGTGTACTTATTAATGATATTAATGCAGAAAGACTTGAAATAGCTATGGCTAAGTTTGAGCAGCAATTTGGAAAGGATACGGCTGCATCCATATTGCTTGATGTAACCAATAATGAAACCATTGAAAAAGCTTTTAATAAAGCAGCATTAGAATTTGGCGGGGTAGATATTATTGTAAATAATGCGGGAATCAGTATTTCAAAATCAATTGCAGATCATTCTGTGGAAGATTGGGATAAGCTATATAATATACTGGTAAAGGGCCAGTTTTTTGTCTCACAGTCAGGTATAAACGTAATGCGTAAACAGGGTTTTGGCGGCGATATTATAAACATTGTTTCCAAAAATTCTATAGTAGCAGGGCCCAACAATGCAGGATATGGTTCTGCCAAAGCAGCGCAGGCGCATCTTACCCGTTTGATGGCTGTCGAACTTGGCGCCGATAAGATTCGGGTAAATACGGTAAATCCCGATGCAGTCATTACAGACTCAAACATCTGGGCCAATGGCTGGGCCGAAGGCAGGGCCAAAGCGTATGGTATAACTGTAGATGAATTGCCTTCTTATTATGCAAATCGTACTTTGTTACACGAAGTGATTAAGCCTGAAGACATTGCCAATGCCTGCTTTGCATTTGTTGCCGGCTTATTAAACAAGTCAACAGGGAATGTGTTGAATGTAGATGGGGGTATAGCAGCAGCATTTGTACATTAAAATCATTTTCACAAGCAATAAGATGCCGGTGATTTTCAAATTGATTGGTTCATTATTGCAATACCAAAGGGATTAAAATCAATGAATAGAATAGCATTCAAAATGCAGCTTCATAAAGGCTTTGAGGCTGAGTACAAAAAACGACATGATGAATTGTGGCCCGAACTGAAAGTGTTATTGAAAGCAACCGGAATCAGTGATTATTCAATATTTTTAGATGAAACTACCAATAGTTTGTTTGGAATATTGAAAACTGTTGACAGTAAATTAATTGAAAATTTACCTGCTCATCCTGTAATGCAAAAGTGGTGGTTGTACATGAAGGATATTATGGAATGTAATGCGGATAACTCACCCGTAAGCATTCCTTTAAAAGAAGTATTTTACTTACCATAAAATAAAAACGATTGCTCATGCTTATAGATAAATCTGATATTAATAATTACAACCAGCCATTGTTAGCTGAACATACACGCAATTTTGAATTTATTGCTGCCGGCATTAAAGACGTTGAAATTATATTGCAAAAGCTCATTGATTTTCAAATAGCTATTCCAAGCTGGGCGCTGGGTACGGGCGGTACCCGTTTTGGCCGCTTTCCCGGTGGCGGCGAGCCACGCAGCCTCGAAGAAAAAATTGAAGATGTGGGTTTGCTCCATGCGCTCAATCAATCCGGCGGCGCTATTTCTTTGCATATTCCCTGGGATATTCCAGGCGATGCGGCATCTGTAAAAACTTTGGCAGCACAACAAGGATTGCGCTTTGATGCTATGAACTCAAACACTTTCCAGGATCAGCCTGATCAAAAGTTAAGCTACAAATATGGTTCATTGCAAAATGTAAATAAAGAGATTCGAAAGCAGGCTGTTGCACACAATATTGAAGTGATAAATTATGGTGTTCAGTTAGGTTCTCAATCACTAACAGTATGGCTAAGCGATGGCTCCTGTTTCCCGGGGCAATTAAATTTCAGGCAGGCATTTCAAAATACGCTGGAAGGATTAAAAGAAATTTATGCAGCGCTGCCTGCTGACTGGAAAATGTTTGTAGAGTATAAAGCTTATGAACCAAATTTTTATTCAACTACGGTAGGCGATTGGGGCCAATCATTATTATATGCAAATAAATTAGGCTCAAAAGCATTTACATTAGTTGATCTTGGTCATCATTTACCCAATGCAAATATTGAACAAATTATCGCTTTATTATTAATGGAAGGAAAACTCGGTGGCTTTCATTTTAATGACAGCAAATATGGCGATGATGATCTTACGGTTGGAAGCATTAAGCCTTACCAGCTTTTTCTTATTTTCAATGAACTGATAGAAGGCATGGATGCAAGAGGCATGAATCATACAACTGCCCTGGCATGGATGATTGATGCTTCGCACAATGTAAAAGATCCCCTTGAAGATTTATTACAATCTGTTGAAGCCATCATGATTTCTTATGCACAGGCTTTATTGGTTGACAGAAAAAAATTAGCAGAAGCGCAACAGAACAATGATGTAGTAACGGCACAGGAAATTTTACAAAATGCTTTTCGTACAGATGTAAGGGCTTTGGCAGCAGAGGCACGTTTGCGGTCTGGCGCTGCATTAAAACCGCTGGATGTTTATCGCAGTCATAAAGTAAGAGAATATCTTATTAAAGAAAGAGGTTTAAAAACCATAACAACCGGATTATAAATTCACCAAAAATAAACAATGCTTTTACCGGCAATAGCCATCTTTGATATTGGCAAAACAAACAAGAAATTTTTTGTACTGGATGAGCAGTATAAAATTATTTTTGAAGAATCTGTTCAATTGCCCGAAACAAAAGATGAAGATGGGTTTGCGTGTGAAGATGTTCATTTGTTAACTGCGTGGGTGAATGAATTGCTTGTAAAAATTGAGGGACTGCAGGATGTGTTCATTTCAGCCATAAATTTTTCTACTTATGGAGCAGGCTTTGTACATGTGGATAGCGAAGGCAAACCCATCGCTCCTTTGTACAACTACCTGAAACCTTTTCCTGAAAAATTGAAAGCAGATTTTTATAATAAATATGGAGGCGAATCAGTTTTTTCTCAAACAACTGCTTCACCGGTTTTAGGAAATTTAAATTCGGGCCTGCAATTGTACCGGCTAAAATATGAGCAACCAATTTTGTTTGAAAAAATTCACAAATCTCTTCACTTACCTCAATATATCAGCAGCCTTGTAACAGGTAAAAATTATACTGATATTACGAGCATCGGCTGCCATACCGGTTTATGGAATTTCATGCATAACCAATACCATCAATGGCTTTACCAGGAGAAAGTTATTGAAAAATTACCACCCATTTTTTCTTCCCATGAAATAATGAAGACGAGCCTGAACAATAAAATAATATCAGCAGGGGTTGGGCTTCATGATAGTTCCGCAGCGCTTATTCCTTATTTTACCGGTTTTCAGGAACCATTTATTTTATTATCAACAGGTACCTGGTGTATCAGTTTTAATCCGTTCAATTCATCACTGCTTACTTATGAAGAATTGCAACAGGATTGTTTATGTTATCTTACTTATCACGGCCAGCCGGTTAAAGCATCCCGTGTGTTTGCGGGCTATGAGCATGAACAGCAAATCAAAAGACTGGCACAGCACTATAATAAAAATGAAGATTATTACAGCACGGTTTTATGCAACCAGGAAATAATATTAAAACTTCGTAATATGCAACAGGAAAATGATTATACAAAAAATTTATCCGTTGTAAAACAATCTTTTTTTCAGCAAAGAGATTTATCAGCGTATGCAACTTATGAAGAGGCCTATCATCAACTGATGACAGATATTACTTATCAGCAACAGGCATCAACCCGGTTGGTTTTAAAAGGTGCTGAAGTAAAAAGAATTTTTGTTGATGGCGGTTTTAGCAAAAACCCTATATACATGTATTTGATTGCAGCCGCTTTCCCCGGTATAGAAGTGTATGCAGCTTCGGTAGCACAGGCTTCCGCTACCGGCGCAGCATTGGCTATACACAAGCACTGGAATAAAAAGCCATTACCCGGAAATATTATTGATTTAAAATATTATTCGCCTGCTCAGTAAATTTAATTATGAGAGAGGATTCTTTGTATATCAATAGAATAATAATTTTTTAAAAAATAGATAATGAAAGAGAATGAAAAAATTTTAAACTTCAATCCTCAATATCCTTCCGTACAGGATTTGAAGAAAAAAGCAAAACAGCAAATTCCAAAATTTGCTTTTGATTACCTGGAAGGCGGTTGCAATGAAGATGTAAGTTTATTTAGGAATAAATCTGATTTGCAGGATATAATATTAATGCCCCAGTATTTAAAAAAACATCACGGGTGCGACATGAGTGTAAACTTATTCGGGCATACTTATGATGCACCCGTAGGTATTGCTCCTATTGGTTTACAGGGTTTAATTTGGCCAAAGTCGCCTGAAATATTAGCAAAAGCGGCATTAAAACATAATATACCATTTATATTAAGCACAGTTTCTACAAGCAGTATAGAACGCATTGCTGAACTGTCAGAAGGGAGATCATGGTTTCAATTATATCATCCTGCAGACAATAGGCTGAGAGATGATATTATAAAAAGA
>JAKAKY010000265.1 GCA_021824365.1 Bacteroidota bacterium
CAGCTAATATATTTTCTTTTGATAAAATACCAACCATTCTGTTTTCTTTATCTGCAACAGCTACTACATCGATATTTTCTGCTAACATTTTTTCTAAAGCTGCACGTAATGGTTTTTCTGGGGTAACAGAGGTGGCTTTTTGCATAGGTAATGTACTAATGGTTGTAGTTGGGTTAATGGTGTGGTTATTTAAGGTGGCAGAACTGATTATTCCCTTTAGTACATTGTGCCGGTCTATAACAATAAAGTATTGTTGGTTGTATTCTTTTGCATCGTTTAGCCATTCTCTTATATCGCTTATTTCGCTTTCTTCACTCAGTAACAAATCAGGTGTATTCAACGCTTCACCAACGGTAACCTTAGTTAAAATATCCGGCTCAAAAGAATCTGGCGTTTTAATGCCCCTGCGGGCAATTTTTTCTGTCATGATGGTATTTTCCATCAAAAAAAATGAAAGTAAATAAGCGGCAGCGCAGGCTGCAAGTAAAGGCAATAATGCATTAGATTGTCCGGTGGTTTCTAATGCAAATACAATTGATGTTAATAAGGCTCTTGAAGCACCGGCAAACATGGCAGACATACCCACCAATGCTGCTAATGAAAAGGTAATACCCGATGCTGGAAAAAAATGAAGCATAAGGCTACCTATTAATGCACCGGCTGCACCACCAATGGTTAATAAGGGTGCTAATGTTCCACCGGAGGTGCCGCTCGATAATGCAATTGACCATGAAATGAATTTAAACAGGCACAGGGTGGCAATCAGCTGAATGGGCATGTTACCGGATAATACATGTGTAATATTATCATAACCAACACCCAGCGTATGTGGGGCAAAATATCCAACAATACCTACTACTAAACCGCCTATTGCCGGCCACCACATCCAATGTATTGGCAATTTCTCAAATAAATCTTCAATTATATAAATTGATTTGGTAACCATTACTGCCAATAAACCAATTATAATACCTATTATACTATAGAATAATAATGCCCCGTTAGAGGGTACTTTAATGAGTTGATGGATAAGGAAAACCGGCTCTGCGCCAAATAATAAATGGTGACCAGCTGCACCTGTTATACAAGCCAATGCAACGGGGATAATGGATCGGGGTGAGAATTCAAACAACAATAATTCAATAGCTAAAAATATGGCTGCAATGGGGCTGTTAAATATAGCCGACATACCTGCGGTGGCGCCGGCTGCCAATAAAATCTTTCTTTCATTATGTGTAATTTTAAATAACTGCCCCAGGGTACTACCCAAAGCCCCTCCCGTTGCAATGATGGGGCCTTCTGCACCAAATGGGCCTCCGGTGCCAATAGCTATAGCCGATGAAATTGGTTTTAAATAGGTAATTGTAGGTTTTATTTTGCTTTGATTGGTTAAAATTTGTTCCATTGCTTCCGGAATACCGTGTCCCCGAATAGCTTTTGAACCATATAATGCCATTAACCCTACAATTACTCCCCCAATAGCAGGTATCAGCATTATCCACATGCCCATTGTATTGTCTGCAGGCGATGTATTACTCAATGAAAAATGCCCGTAAAAGGAAATATTAGTAACCAGATTAATTAAATAAATTAAAAATTTAGCAATAAAACTAATGCATACCGCTATAAGAATAGACAATAATGAAATAATTAATATTCTTCTTTTATCTGCATTTGTTTCCTGTACTATATCTTCAGACTGTAAAGTGGGCTGTAAAGAAACGGAAATGGGGATGCCGCCATTTAAGCTTGTTTTATTCTGCATGCCAAAACTAAATTTTTTCAAAAATATGACTAATATTATATTTTTAGTTATAAACTATGTTTAAAATATTAAAAAATATGATTTATATTTGCTTTTATCTGATATAGGATATGAAAAAAGAAAAGGATCCATGCAACACCAATAACTGTTTTTTGTGTCGGCATAGTTTGCCTGCCTGGCTACCTGCCGTGGCTGCCAATAAAACAAACTTAGATTTTAAACGTGGTGTCACCATTTTTGAGGAAGGGATGCCTGTGAATGGTATTTATTTTATATTCCGGGGAAAGGTAAAAGTTCATAAAAAATGGGGAAGCGAAAAGCAATTTATTCTTCATTTTGCGAAAGAAGGAGATGTGTTAGGTTATAGAGGGTTAGGGAATGAGCAATTATATCCTGTTTCTGCTACTACTTTAGAGAATACCATGCTATGTTTTTTTGATATTCCATTTTTCGAAAATTCACTCAAAGTGAACACAAATTTATTGTATGCTTTTATGCAATTGTATGCCAGTGAATTACAACAGGTAGAGAAAAGAATGGGCAGTTTGGTTCACTTAGATGTAAAAGGGCGAGTGGCCGAAACATTACTAAAGCTGCAAACTGATTTCGGCGTTACTGATGAAGGTATTATACAAATTTGGTTAACCAAACAAGAACTGGCTGCTTATGCAGGTACTACTTATGAAACATTTTTTAGAATTTTACATGAGTTGGTGCAATCAGGTATAGTACAATATAGCGGAAAAAATATGGCCATTGTAAATGAGGCGAAGCTAAAAGCATTGCTTTAGCTGGTTTTTCTGAAATACACAGATAGTATTTTTCAAAAAAACTACAACCAGTTACGCAGTTTTGCTATAGCTGCCGTACGGGATGTAACCTCCAGCTTACCATAAATATTGGCAATATGTGTTTTAATGGTATTTACTGATAAATAAAACGATTCTGACATTTGCTGATTGGTTTTGCCATCATAAATTGCATTGAGTATTTCAAACTCACGCTCACTTAGGGGTTTTACCAAATGTTTGTTAATGGCTTTGAGAGAAAGTATGGGGTATGCAGCATTGTGTTGTTGGGCATGGTTGTGTAGTGCAATTTCTAAATTTACCAGTACATCTTTTTCATCGAAAGGTTTTACAATATAACCGGCCGGAATGGTTTTAATAGCCCTTTCTAAGGTAAGCCTGTCTGCATGTGAAGTAAGAAACACAAAAGGCAATTTGTATTTGCTGTTAATAATGCCTGCTAAATCAATGCCATCTCTATCTTCATGCAAATTAATATCTAATAAAATA
>JAKAKY010000068.1 GCA_021824365.1 Bacteroidota bacterium
AACACTGTCCATTCTACTACAACTGCCATTGCTAACCGTTAAATAATACAATGTGCTATCTGTAGGGGTTGCAGTAGGTTGTGGTATTGTGTCAGAGGATAAATTTGCTGAAGGTTCCCATTTATATTTTTCACCCCCACTCCCTCTTAATACAACGCTATTACCTGCACATATTGTTTGTGAGGTGCCGGCATTTGCTAACGGTATGGGACTTACGCTAACATAAACAGAATCAGTATTCGTACAGCCTGTTGCAGTAGTGGCTTTCACATAATAATATCCCTCATTTTTGGGGGATAAAGAATTGATGGTAAAATTGGATTGCGTGGTTTGAAATAAGTTAGGCCCCCGCCATTGAAACTGATTACCTGCACTACTGGCAGATACCTGTAATACATCGCCCAAACAAGCAGCTTGATTGGTTTGTATGTTAATAGTTGGCTTGGGTTCAACACCAATGGTATAGGCATTAGAGGCCACCCGACAGGCCGGTAACTGAATATTATTGCCCTGTGCCACCACAACGCGGTATTGGTAATTACCTGCCGGAGTTGGTAATCGAACATAATTGTTATTAGTAGCGCCTGCTATATCCTGCCAATTACCATTATTAAAAGTTTGCCATTGGTAATGCGTATTAGCATAGCCGGAAGAAACAGTGCTATTCAGTAAAATATTGCTTTTGTTGGTGTCGCAAATATTGGCATTTGTGGTTTGCCCGTTATTAGTCACTGTAATTAAAGGGCCACAAGGTCTGAACGTAATATCATCTAACGCCAAATCGTTACCACAACCACCGGGTGCATTATTGCGCATTCTAATAACTATACTACTTGCATTAACGGGTGTTGAAAAATAAAATCCATATTGCCGCCATAAAGGTGCGGGAGAAGTTGGAATATCGCCGGTTGAATACTGTTGCAATACAGTACCGGTTGTGCTTTCAATACTAAAAGTTACGTTGGCTAAAATTGGATGTCCATTGCAGGCAATACCTGTATTCAAATTCAATACCCATGATGCAAACTCATAAGTAGTGCTACCACATAAACCTTTTACCGTATCTACATAAAAATCACCGGGATCATAAGATGCATTTATCAGCATCATATAGCCATTTACGTCATTAGGTGTATGATCTTGTAGTAAATTAAACCAGGTGTTGCCAAAACAACCACTGGTGGAATTGGCAATAGTATAGTACCCATCTTTCGGACAATCACCCGGCGTATAAATATAATTGGTTACACCAAAGGGCAAAGCCGACCCCGGGTTGTTGCCACTTCCAAAAGCAATGTTGATAACCGGATCGCCTAAACTACCTGAACATAATTGTGCATGTACGCCATTTGTAAGCAATAAAAAAATACTAATCGTTACAAGATGTTTAATGGGCACGAAAAAAATTTTGTTTGATGTAAATTAGTAAGATTAATTAAAATCATCTTCATTCAAATCATCCTCATCACTAAAATTCATGGCATTCAAATTCATAATACTACCCATTAAGTCTTTAAATTCAATCCTGCCATCCAGCATTTTCTTACTAATGAGAGAATAGCCGGCTAATCCGTGTAACACAAATTCCATTAAAAGTGCATTTTCTTTTTCATTGGCATAATGAAAATATTTCTTTATCAACGCATACAGGCCATCAACCTTGTATAGTACAGCAATTTTATCACTGTCTTTCATGTCAGTTAATAAATCGATATGATTACCGGCATCAAACCAACGTATAATGGCTTTGTACGGGTTTTCTTCCATTTTTTCTTCCACTGATTTTTTCCCAACTGTTTTTTTCTTTTTTAGCGATTCAGGATTGGGAAAATATTGTATAAACTGGCTACGAATGGCTTTGTCAATCAAATTCAAAGCAACCTGATAGGGTCCTTCCTGTTCACCTTCATATACCAATTCAATTTTGCCGGTGATGGAAGGAATAGTACCCATTAAATCACTTATCCATACATGCGTATTTTTTTCATTAAAAATTATAGCACGGCGCTCTGCACTACTAATGGCGTTTTCAAATGCAGCAATGGTTAAACGGGCACTTACACCACTTTTTTTATCCACATACTCATTGTTCCTGGCTTCAAACGCAATTTGCTCTAACAATCGTTTTATTAAATCGCTCACACTTACTTTTTCAGTTTGTTGCGGTAAAATGGCTGCCTCTTGTTCGGTGATAGCCAATGCTGTTTCAATATTTTTGGGATAGTGTGTCAGAATCTGGCTTTGAATCCTGTCTTTTAACGGTGTTACAATACTTCCACGATTGGTATAATCTTCAGGATTAGCCGTAAATACAAATAAAATATCGAGCGGCATTCTTAATTTAAATCCGCGTATTTGTATATCTCCTTCTTCCAAAATATTGAATAAGGATACCTGAATACGAGCCTGCAAATCCGGTATTTCATTGATGACGAAAATACCTCTGTTACTTCTTGGTATAATACCATAATGAATCACCCTTTCATCTGCAAAATTCAATCTTAAATTGGCAGCTTTAATAGGATCGATATCACCAATTAAATCTGCTACACTTACATCGGGAGTAGCTAATTTTTCACCATACCGTTCAGAACGATGCAGCCAGGTAACAGGCATATCATCGCCATATTCGGCCAACTGATCTTTTGCAAATTTACTGACGGGCTGTAGTGGGTTATCATTAATTTCGCTGCCGGCTACTACCGGTACATACTCATCTAATAATTGCACCATTTGGCGGGCTATACGCGTTTTTGCCTGCCCTCTTAATCCTAAAAATAAAATATTGTGACGCGATAACAATGCCCTTTCTGTATCTGGTATAACGGTATCTTCATATCCGAAAATACCATTAAAAGGATTTTCTTTAGATTGAATTTTTGCAATTAAATTATTCCTGATTTCTTCTTTTACTGACTTTGCAATGTAACCTGATTTTTTTAATGCCCCGAACGTTGTAATTTTTTTATAATCTGTCATCTGTTGAAATTTTTCCTCGTATTTGAGTCAATTAATATAATGTTTTGTTTTTGCCGCTTTCAAAATCTTTAAAAATAAATGCCCCCAGTTTATCTAATCCCGCAAAAAATGCTTTACCCTGATTCATTTCCGTAAATTCTTGTACAAATTTTTGCAGATATGGATCAGATGCAATCATAAAAGTGGTAATAGGAATTTTTAATTTTTTGCATTGGGCGGCAAGATTAATGCATCGGTTTAAAATTTTTCGATCAATTCCAAAACTATTTTTATAATATTTTTTCCCAACCTTTAAACAAGTAGGTTTTCCATCAGTAATCATAAAAATCTGTTTGTTCGAATTTTTTCTTCTGCGTAGCAAATCCATAGCCAACTCTAATCCTGCAACAGTATTGGTATGATAAGGCCCCACTTGTAAATAAGGTAAATCTTTTATTTCTACTGTCCAGGCATCATTACCAAACACTACTATATCTAAAGTGTCTTTTGGATATTTGGTGGTAATCAGTTCACTTAAAGCCATGGCTACTTTTTTAGCCGGTGTAATTCTGTCTTCACCATATAAAATCATTGAGTGAGAAATATCAATCATTAATACAGTAGATGTTTGCGTTTTAAAATCGGTTTCTCTGATTTGCAAATCATCTTCATACATAGAAAAACTTTCAATACCATGATTGATTTGAGCATTGCGGATACTTTGTGTAAAGTCAATTTGCTCTAACATATCACCAAATTGAAATGGCCTTGTTTCGGGATTTATTTCATCGCCCTGCCCGGGTTTAAAAGTAGTGTGATTGCCTGATTTAGATTTTTTTAATTTACCGAAAATTTCTTCTAAGCTTTTTTTGCGGATGGTTTGTTCACTTTTTGAGGTAATTTTAAAACTGCCGGAGACAGGGTTTTCTTCTAAATATCCATTTTGCTTTAAATCTTCAATAAAATCGCCCATGCCATATTCCTGATTAGTTAATTCGTATTGTTTATCTAACTCATTCATCCATTGCAATGCTTCAGATGCATCGCCATTTGTGTAAGTGAGCAACTGCATAAAAATATTGAGCAATTGTTCAAAAAGCGATTTCTGATTTTGGGATGGATCATAACCAATAAAACGATGGCCTTGCATAAGTGTAAACTAATCAAAAAAACGTTACTAAAATATTAATACGTATCAATAAATGCCATATCAAATTTTCATTGAATGGCAGTTCTACAATTACTAACAAAATAAAACCGATATAGTTAAAAAAAGACCGGCTTTTGGCGCGGTCTCTTTAAAATGCAATACTATTTATTTTTAGGAAGTGGTTTGGTTAGTTTTCCACTATCCATACCGGGTAATTTTCCATTTTCCAAAACAGGTAATTTTGGATAATACATTTCCTTTAACTGTTCTAATGCCTTCAAATAGCTTTCTGCAGTTTGTTTGTCATCAGCCATGTTTTCAGCATTATTACCGGATAAACCGTTGTAATATCTGATTTGCTGTTCCAGATCTTTTTTAACAGAAGCGCTTACTTTGGCGGCCAAGGTAGTATCTCCGGAACGGTAACAGGCATCTAGGAATTGTAATGAAATTCTGTCATGATAATTGGCTCTGCTTACCATTCCGTAAGGGAAGTTTTCCTGCAGCATGCCCTTATCTGCCTTTTCCAATACTTCTCTGGCTTCTGCTTTACGACCTTTATCAGCCAAATCGCTGGCTAATTCTGCGTAAGCCTGGCGTATGGTAAGTAAATGCCTTCTGTTTTCTTCATCAAAATAAACATTCTTAACATCAGCACCACCAAAAGCAAATTTGCGGAGCAGGTTGTTTGCCATTGTATCGGAATTAATATACTGATTTTCAACTGGCACTAATCTGTACGATAAACCATCTTTTCTCAAATACTTTTGAAAACCTAAATCGCTGAAGTAGCCCGTAAAATAAATGGGACGTTTCCATTTATTAGCGGCAATAATATTCAGCATGGCTATATCATTCTTCATTAAAGTACCGCGGGGTATTTCAAAACGCAATTCAGAAACAATAGTATCATTCGGGCCAACGGTACCGTTTTTACGTACCAATGCAGTATCAACCGGTACAGACACTTTACGAACCGGGAAAGTATTGATTACATCTCCACCGCCACGATCTGCCATTTTATCGGGGTCGTTACTACCCACATAATTTTTCATTAAATCGTATAAATCATAATAACGATCCTGTGGTATATTGGGTTTGGGTTGATAAACGATATAATCTCTTTTTCTTCCTTCAATTTGATCGGCGGTATAAATTACATCAATAGGATCACTGGTATTAATTTTATACCTTAACTCATTAATATACCAATCAATGCCCAACAGGCTATAATTAATTACCCGAATATCTTTTCTAATACCTTCTACTTCCTGTGCATACCAAAGCGGGTAAGTATCATTGTCACCAAACGTAAACAGAATGGCGTTGGGGGCACAACTTTCTAAATAATCTTTTGCCAAGTCTCTTGCCAAAGTCTTTCTGCTTCTGTCATGGTCATCCCATTCCTGTTGAGCCATAACCGTTGGAACTGCTACTAAACAGAGTAAGGTAGCCAAAATTGCAGCGGTTGATTGTGGCAATTTTTTACTAAACCATTCTATTACTTTCATTACGCCTAAACCAATCCAAACAGCAAATGCATAAAAACTTCCTACATAAGCATAATCACGTTCACGGGGCTGGTTACCTGCCTGGTTCAAATAAATAATGATGGCAATACCGGTAAAGAAGAATAATAAGAAGTTACTGATTGCATCATCACCCCTTTTCTTGAAATGATAGAAAAGTCCAATCAATCCTAAAATAAAAGGAAATGCAAATAGTGTATTATGGCCCTTGCTGTTTTTAATACTATCGGGCAGCAAACTTTGGTTGCCATAAATTAAGTTGTCAATAAAGCTAATGCCTGTGATCCAGTTGCCATCTCTTACATTTCCAATAAATACACCTTGTACATCATCTTGTTTGCCAATAAAATTCCAGGCAAAATAGCGAAAGTACATCCAGTAGAACTGGTATTGCACCAAAAAGCGAAAATTATCTGCCTGATTGGGCGTTCTATCGTATTGAACCTGTCCGTTTTTATCTCTGTATTTCTGAATACCTAAGAAACTGGCATAATAATCGGCATGATATTGGTCATTGCTGGCATCCCAAACTCTGGGAAACACCATTTTGTCATCAGGCATGTATACATAATGCCCATCGCGACCAATAGCCACATATTTATCTTTTCCTTTTTGGTATTTCATCGCCCCTTCTTTGTAATCAACCGGGCTGGCAGTAAATTTTTGTCCGTATAACAATGGAAAATCACCATATTGATCACGCCCCAAATAACCAACTAAACTTAATGGGTTATCAACATTATACATATCAATTGCAGGATTGGCGTTACTGCGTATCATAGTGGTTAAATAAGTGCCATAGCCCAATAAAACAAAGGAAAAGCACCATAATGCCAGACGCAGGTAAGCCCAATTTTTCTTTTGCGCATATTTGAGGCCCCACCATATTAATCCGGCTAAAACAATAAAAAAGAAAGTAAACCCACTGAAAAAGGGTAAACCTAAATTGTCAACAAAAATACGGTCAAATACACCGGCATATTTAATTGAATATTGAATAACGAAAATCTGAACCACACCGGTTAATATGCATCCTATTAAGAAGAAAATGTAAATGCCTGTATAGTATTCTTTTTTTTCTTTATAAATTTTTTCAATTAAGTATAAAATTCCAATGGCAGCCAAGGTACCTACAATCATTAAGGCAGCAACTGTATTATCGGCTGGTACATTATCGCTGGCATCGGCGGAAGCAACAATCAATGCAGCAATAAATGCTAAAAATCCGCCTGCAATTACCAATATTAAAAACCATTTACGAATGGCTTTAAAATTAAATTGTTCTCTTCTACGGAAATAATATACCATTACCACAGCAGGAATATTTAGCAAACACAATAAGTGTACACCAATAGACAGGCCAATTAAAAAGAAAATCAATACCAGCCAACGGTCTGCACCGGGCTCATCAGCTACGTTATCCCATTTTAAAATAGCCCAGAATACAATAGCACTAAAGAAAGAGCTCATTGCATACACCTCACCTTCCACAGCACTATACCAAAATGAATCGGTGAATGTATAAGCCAAAGCACCTACCACACCGGCGCCCATAATGCTCCACATCTGAGCAGTAGTCATGCTGTCATTAACACCCACTTTTGCAATTCTTCTGGCAAAATGGGTAATGGTCCAAAACAAAAACAATATGGTAAACCCGCTGGCCAATGCGCTCATTACGTTCACTGCTTTAGCAGCAGTAAGCGGATTATTTCCAAATAAAATAATGAAAAGGCGGCCCAACATTACAAATAAAGGAGCGCCTGGCGGATGCGGAATCTGTAACTTAAAGCTACTACTTACAAATTCGCCACAATCCCAAAAACTGCCATTGGCTTCAGTAGTTAACACATAAACAGTACAGGCAATTAATGCAACTGCCCAACCTGCCAGATTATTGGTCTTTTTAAAATTCATGGGTTTTAATTTTTTTAGAGCAGAGCAAACATAGCTTTTTAATAGGAAAATTTAAAATGCTTTGTAGAATACCTGCCACATTCTGTTTAAATTTTAGGTAAAATGGTTAAATGATGTGTTTTTGTTATAAAAACAGTATCACATAATAGAGTAATACTATATTTTGAAAGTATTGATTTTTGCATATGATTTTTTCATAAATGTAAAAGCAGTATGTTCATTTATTTTATTACGTTGAAACTATATAAAATTGTTGTAATAAAAAGCAAAGACAGCCCTGAAATAAAAACAATATCAGCCACATTTTCGTAAAACTGGCTTCGTTCGGTTTTGTTACGAATGGAAATGAACGATAAAATACAACTGACCATAAACAATACAATGGCAAAGGTAGTTACCTCATCAATAAAAGTTTTGTCAGAAATTTTCATCACTTTTAAAGAGGCCAGCAGAATAAAGCAAATACCTAATAAATTAGAAGAAGCGTTCAGGATGTGTGGCGATTTCTCTCTGTTACTCACTACATTTTATTTAAACTGAAGCAAAATAAGCCTTTTTACACTTTAAATAAAAGTTATTATCGGGTAATAACAACAAAATAATTGGCTTAAAAACACCTGAATAAAATATTTTTCCGGGCTTATCTTTGCGGCATGATAAAGCAGCGTACGGTAGCCTTACACACATTAGGCTGTAAACTAAATTTTTCTGAAACTTCTACCCTTTCCAGAATGTTGGAGCAGGAAGGATTTCTAAAAAAACCGTTTGATGAGGAAGCAGATGTTTATGTAATCAACACCTGTTCAGTAACAGATAATGCAGATAAGGAATGCAGGCAAATTGTGAGAAGAATACAACGAAAAGCACCCAATAGTTTTGTGGTAATAACCGGTTGTTATGCCCAATTAAAACCAAAAGAAATTGCTGAAATACCCGGGGTAGATTTGGTTTTAGGCGCAGCTGAAAAATTTAATATTGTTCAGCATTTGGAACAATTGACTAAAACCACCGGAACTGGTACTATTTGCAGTTGTGATATTGAAGATGTATCCGGATTTAATGCCTCATTTTCTATCAACGACCGTACCCGTACATTTTTAAAAGTGCAGGATGGATGTGATTATAATTGTTCTTTCTGTACCATTCCTATGGCCAGGGGTATTAGCCGTAGTAATTCCATTGTATCGGTAGTGGAGAATGTACAAACAATTGTAAAAAATGGGATTAAAGAAATTGTTTTAACCGGGGTTAATTTAGGTGATTTTGGAAAAGGGCCCGATGGCAAAAAGAAACAGGAAAACTTTTTTCAACTCATACAGGAATTAGATAAAGTGGATGGAATTGAAAGATTTAGAATTTCTTCTATAGAACCTAATTTATTATCAACCGACATTATTCAATTTGTTGCAGTCAGTAAAAAATTCATGCCGCATTTTCATATTCCATTACAAAGTGGAAGCGATGCCATTCTTGGATTAATGCGCCGCCGGTATAAAAGAGACTTATATCGTGAAAAAGTACAACAAATAAAGGCGCTAATGCCACACTGTGCTATTGGAGTGGATGTAATTGTAGGATTTCCGGGCGAAACAGATGCGGCCTTTCAGGAAACCTATCAATTTTTACACGAATTAGCGGTCAGTTACCTGCATGTATTTACCTATTCAGAGAGGCCCAATACGTTAGCCATTCAAATGGATGGTGCAGTGCCTATTAACATTAGAAATGAACGCAATAAAATTTTACACAACTTATCATTTAAAAAATTGCAATATTTTACTGCTCAGCAAAGTGGTACTACCAGAAAAGTATTGTTTGAAGATGCGGAAAAAAATAGTATGATGGAGGGATATACAGACAACTATATACGCATACAAACACCTTATAGAAAAGACTGGGCCAATCAAATTATTGAGTGGAAAATATGAAACAAACATACACAAAATACATTAAAAAAACATTTGTGTATGGTAGTATATTAGCTGAAATTGATTAAGCCAGTTCAATTACCATAGCGCTGGCACCACCACCACCATTACAAATACCTGCAGCGCCTATTTTGCCATGATGCTGTTTTAAAACATAGATGAGGGTTACAATAATTCTGGCACCACTGCAACCTAACGGATGCCCCAATGATACTGCTCCACCATGCACATTTACTTTAGATGCATCTAATTCCATTTTTTGAATATTCACCAATCCTACCACAGAGAAGGCTTCATTAATTTCAACAAAATCAATATGCTTCATGGTTAAACCGGCTTTTGCAACAGCTTTAGGAACTGCTAAGCTGGGTGTGGTTGTAAACCATTCCGGGGCTTGTTCTGCATCGGCATAAGCACGAATAATGGCTAATGGCTTTACCCCTAAGGCTTCTGCTTTTTCTTTGCTCATTAATACTACTGCTGCTGCCCCATCGTTCATGGTAGATGCATTAGCAGCAGTAACGGTACCGTCTTTCTGAAATGCAGGTTTTAAAGAAGGTATTTTATCAAATTTTACATTGAAGGGTTCTTCATCTTTATCAACAATAACGGGGTTGCCATTCCGCTGCGGAATAGAAACCGGGACTATTTCACTTATAAATTTCTCATCCTGAACAGCTGCCTGGCTACGATGATAGCTTTCAATAGCAAATGCATCCTGCTCATCTCTTGAAATATTACATGCTTTTGCACATAGTTCAGCCGCATTACCCATAGCATAATTGTGGTAAACATCCACCAGTCCGTCTTTTGCCAAGCCATCAATTAAAGTACTATCACCATATTTATTACCCCAACGCATATTGGGTACATAAAATGGTACATTACTCATGCTTTCCATACCACCTGCCACCACAATATCCGCATCGCCCAATAAAATATCCTGCATACCCTGTGCAATAGCTTTCATACCACTGGCACAAACTTTATTCACGGTTGTACAAACTACTTTGGGTGATAACCCTGCAAAAATGGCCGCCTGCCTGGCCGGTGCCTGACCCACATTAGCCTGAATAACATTGCCCATATATACATGTTCTATTGTATCGGCTGAAATTCCGGCTTTTTGAACTGCTCCCTGTATAGCAATGGCGCCTAATTGTGTGGCTGTTAATGCTTTTAAACTACCTCCAAAACTACCAATCGGCGTTCTAACTGCCGAAACAATGTATACTGTTCTTTTTTCCATATTGCAAAATTTGTACAAAGATACATTACACTAACAAGCGTTAGTAAATTGACAAAAAAATAATTAATGCTTAACCAGCAGCATCATTCATCATTGAATAATTCGGGTTGTTGCTGAGCGGCCGGTTGAGCAACCTCCCAGTGCATTTGAATGGCTTTGGCATAGTCCATTAACTTAGCACCTACCGATTTCCAGCCGGTTACTTCTACCATTTTGGATATTTTGAATTTAGCTTTACGCACCTGGGCACCTTTTCCTGTTTCTACCGTTAAAATGGGTTCTTCCTCTGTGGTTACGGCTTCCACATAATTATCTTCACCTTCTTTAATACATGAAAACTTAGTTTGCAGCGTTGAGGTTTCAATTTTGAAGCGCTTTACTGTAAACTGGTTTTTAGCAGCATCTTTATAAATAAGGGTAATGACTTTATTGGGGTCGAACTTTTTAACTAAAATAATTTTCCCTGTATCAAACCGCTGGTTAAGCTCAGTATTGGTAATTTCATAATTGCCATCTTTATAAATAATCAAAATATTTTCATCTTCAAAACTACCTAAATACAATCCTTTTTCTTCGGTATTCAAACGGCCAAATTGCTGGTCGTACCATAACTTACGCCCTTCCAATGTACTCTTGCCCGCTTCTTTAAATTTAACTGTACGTATGGGATATTTGGTGACTATATTACCCTGGCTCGATCTTCCTTTGATTTCAATGGCTTCAAAATAAAAATCTAATTCTTTATTTCGGGCACTGCAATTTGGGCTTAAAACAATTTTTACAACTTCTGCTTCTCCATTCGGATTTGCAGAAAAATAAAGCACTTTACTTTTATCATTACCCTTTGTTAAATCATATTCTTTTTCGCGGGTAATGCCGGTAACATTAAACCGTTTGGCATAGCTAATGCCGGATTCACCATCGGCATATATCATATTATAGGTAGTACGTTCATCGTTTTTGGTAAACACAGCAGCATGCAAAATATCTTTTCCAATAAAGTTTTTTTCGCCTACCCTAATTACTTTCATTATACCTCTTCGCGTAAAAACGATGATATCATCAAATTCGGAGCAATCGAACAAATATTCGTCTTTTTTAAGTGAAGTACCAATAAACCCTTCTGCCCTATTGATATAAACTTTTGTATTGGCAATAGCAACCTGTTGCACTTTTATTACATCAAAAAGTTTTATTTCTGTTTTACGCTCTCTGCCTTTGCCAAATTTTTTCAACAAATTTTCAAAATACTGAATAGTATATTCGGTAAGATGTGCTAAATGGTATTGCACCTGGTTCATCTCTTCTTCAATAGCCTTAATTTGGCGAATCAGTTCATCAATATCTAATTTGTAAATTCTCCTAACCGGTTTTTCGGTTAATTTAATTACATCTTCACGTGTTACAGCACGTTTTAGCTGTTTTGTATATGGCGCAAATGCTTTTTCTATAGCTAATAAAACATCTTCCCATGTGGGGTGTTTTTTCTCTAATTCCTGATAAATTTTTTTCTCGAAAAATATTTTTTCTAATGAAGTGTAATGCCATTTATCATTTAATTCGCCTAATTTAATTTGCAATTCCTTTTGCAATAAATTTTTGGTATTGTCTACTGCTTTTTTTAATAATTCGGTTACAGATATAAAAACAGGTTTTTGATCTACAATTACACATGCATTGGGCGAAATACTTACTTCGCAATCAGTAAATGCATACAACGCATCAATGGTAATATCGGGAGAAATACCCGGAGCCAAATCAACCTGAATCTCTACATTTTTACCGGTAAACTCAGTTAATTTTTTAATTTTTATTTTACCCTGATCATTGGCTTTGGTAATACTTTCGCACAATTGTGAAACGGATACACTGTAAGGCACATCGCGTATAATGAGTGATTTTTTATCGAGTTCTTCAATTTTACAACGCACCCTTATTTTTCCTCCACGTTTACCATCGTTGTAATTACTCACATCTATCATTCCACCTGTTTGAAAGTCGGGATACAATTCAAACTTTTTTTCTTTCAGGTATTCGATAGATGCTTCACAAATTTCGCAGAAGTTATGAGGTACTATTTTAGTGGCAAGGCCTACTGCAATTCCATCAGCACCCTGTGCCAAAAGCAGTGGGAATTTCATGGGCAGGGTAACGGGCTCCTGTTTACGTCCGTCATAACTTAGTTGCCAATGGGTTGTTTTGGGATTAAATGCAATTTCGAGGGCTAATTTGCTTAACCGGGCTTCAATGTAACGGGGTGCCGCTGCCGCATCGCCTGTACGAATATCGCCCCAGTTGCCTTGTGTTTCAATCAATAAATCTTTTTGTCCCATGTTTACCAGGGCATCACCAATTGAAGCATCGCCATGTGGATGGTATTGCATAGATTGGCCAATAATGTTGGCCACTTTATTAAATCGTCCGTCGTCCATTTCTTTCATGGCATGTAAAATACGCCGCTGAACGGGTTTTAAGCCATCTTCCATTGCCGGTACGGCACGTTCTAAAATAACATAAGAAGCATATTCTAAAAACCAGTTTTTGTATTGACCTTGTATGCCATTATCGTTTTGATAAACTGTATTTTCTATTTTATCATTTGCCATAAGCTACTCCCTGCAATCTTTTAAACATTTGAATGATTTTTCGATAATTATTTCTTCATTTCCAACTCTATGATACCGATGTATTCTCAGGCGCAACAATTTGTGCCTGCATCACTTCCAAATCTTTCCATCCCTTCTCAGATCGGAA
>JAKAKY010000069.1 GCA_021824365.1 Bacteroidota bacterium
TGGCAGCCCTTTTGCGTAATAATTCATCCCAGTGTTCAGTGCCATACCAAAAAATATGTTTTAATTCTTTCATTGCATCGACACTGCTTTGCGATAAAAAAGTAGCTAAACGGTGAATACTTTCATCCATTCCTTCTATTTCAGCATGTAGCTCAGCATATAAGCCTTTTTGTTTGGCCCATTCTGCCGGACGCCAGTTACTTGCATCAATGGCCAATTGCGAAAAAGCAGAAAGTTCTATCTTCCTTTCAACTGCAGGCCCTACCACAAAGGGCCCAATGCCCACAGCCAGTTCACTTAACTTAACATCAGCACCCGAGGTTGCAATGGCATAATCGGCAGCAGCAGCTAAGCCAACACCCCCTCCAACACACTTGCCTTGTATGCGGGCAATAATGATTTGTGGTGCTTTACGCATGGCATTAATCACATGGGCGAACCCACTGAAAAATTGTTCGCCTTCGGTTTCCGTTTTTATGGCAACCAATTCTTCAAAAGAAGCGCCTGCACAAAAAACTTTTTCGCCTGCAGACCGCAGTATGATTGTTTTTACATCGGCATTAATACCTTCATTATGGATGGCTTCGGCAAGCCCCTGCAAAATTTTTCCGGGTAAAGAGTTGCTTTGCGGATGAAAAAATTCAATGGTACTGATACCATGACTTCTATGTACGCTTACATATCCATGCTCATTATTCATATTCAATTCAATTTTATTGTTTTTGTTTTTTTACCAGGGTTAAAATAGTGGCAATGCCTGCCAATTCATTGGTATCATCTATCATTTCTACCAGCCATTTTACAATACCTCTGGCAATATCGGATGGTTCTTTTCGTTCCTGACTAATTTTTTCTTTACAGGTAAATTGAACATGAATAGACATGCCCGGATATACCGGCTTGGTAAATCGCAACTCATCAATACCATAATTCAATAATACCGGATTTTTTTCATAACTATCAACAAACAAACCTGCTGAGAGGCTTAGTAACAAGTAGCCATGCGCCACTTGTTGTGTAAACATGGTGCCTTCAAAATTGTTTTCCCGAAGGTGTGCATAAAAATGATCACCCGAAAAATCGGCAAAGGCATCAATTAATTCGGGTGTAATGGTAACTGATGGTGTAATGATTTGCTCGCCAATCACTAATTCTTCAAAATATTTTTTGAAAGGGTGCACGGTGGTTGGTATGCCGGTTGCTCCTTGTTGGTATTGTTGTAATACTGCAGTAAGCATATCGGGCGAACCCTGAATAGCAACTCGTTGCATATAATGTTGTATGCCTCTTAATCCGCCCATTTCTTCGCCACCGCCTGCACGTCCCGGTCCACCATGTACCAACATGGGCAAGGGTGAACCATGTCCGGTATTTTCTTTTCCACACTGTTGGTTCAATATTAAAATTCTACCATGATATGTACCTGCTCCTAAAACATAATTTCTGGCAGTAGTTGTTGAAGCCGTAACAATGGTTGATACCAATGAGCCCTTTCCTAACTTGGTAATTTGTATGGCATCCTCTAAATAACGGTATGGCATTAGGGTAGAAACCGGACCAAAGGCTTCAATGTTATGCACCTCGGAAGTTTGTAATGGATTGTTATTGCGTAAAAGTAAAGGGCTAAGAAATGCACCGGTTTGTGCATCTGCATCTATTACTTCCACACTATCTACGTTACCATATACTAATTCACTGCTTTTGAGTAATTGTTGCACTTGCTGTAATACTTCCCTTTTTTGTGCCTGTCCTGCTAAGCTGCCCATTCTTACTTTTTCATGTAATGGATTGCCGATTACGGTTTGTGCAAGTGTTTTACTTAAATCTTGCTGTACGGCTTCTATTTTATTTTCCGGCACCAAAATGCGGCGAACACCTGTGCAGCGTTGCCCACATTTTAAAGTCATTTCCTTTTGTACTTCTTTAATAAATAAATCCCATTCCGGCATACCCGGTTCCACATCATCAGCCAAAACAATGGCATTTAGTGAATCAGCTTCCATGGTAAACGATACATTGTTTTGCACAATGGCCGGTGTGGTTTTCAACTTTAATCCGGTATATGCGCTGCCGGTGAAGGTAATGGTATCTTGTGCATTTACTTCATTCAATAAATTACCGGTACTGCCGCATAATAATTGTAATGCACCATTAGGTAATAAGCGTGAAGCCACAATATGCTTTACTACTGCCTGCGTTAAATAACAACCAGGGGTGGCAGGTTTTACAATAGCCGGAACGCCGGCTAAAATATTAACGGCAATTTTTTCTAACATTCCCCAAACCGGAAAGTTATAAGCATTGATATGAATAGCGGCCCCTTCTTTGGGTAAAAGCAAATGATGCCCCATAAATGTTTTGGCTTTACCCAGCATGTGTGCTTCGCCTTCAGGCCAATAGGGTAAATCGGGTAATTTTCTTCTTAATGAGGCATATGAAAACAAGTTACCAATACCGCCTTCAATATCTACCCAACTATCTGCTTTGGTGGCACCTGTCTGATAGCTTAGGGTATATAATTCAGGCAGGTGTTGTTGCAAATGCAACGCCAGTGCTTTCAATAATAATCCGCGTTCCTGAAAAGTCATCTTTCGCAATGCGGTATTTCCTTTTGTTCGGGCATAATGTAAAACAGTTGCCATATCAAAATCTTCCGTACTGGCCGATGCAATGTATTGGCCGGTTACTGCATGGTATAAGGGTTGACCTTCGCCGCTTCCGGCTATCCATTTTCCTAAAATATAACTTTCCAGTACCATTTTGTGGATGTTAAAACTGATGGCTGCAATAATGCGCTTCAAAAATAAGGAATGGAGTTATTAAATACTAATGTTTGTTAGTTTAAATGGGTAGTTGAAAATTAAAAACCCGCTTTAAGGTTCTATACTCAAGCGGGTTAGCAGTTGGTTTTGGTAGTAATTTCTGTTATTAAGACAAACGTTTGTTAATTTCGCTGCATAAACTGTTAAATATTTCTTCAACGGTGCCCTCACCTTTTACATCAACTACCTTATTAAATTTAGCGTAATAGGCTTTTACGGCTGCCGTTTTTGCATTGTATTCTTCAATTCTGGCCCTAATCACGGCTTCATTGGTATCATCGCTACGTCCACTGGTTAAACCGCGGTTGAGCAAGCGTTTTACCAATTCTTCCTCGCTAACTTCTAATGCCAATACTGCATTTATTTGGGTGTGTTTTAATTTTAAAAGTGCATCTAATGCTTCGCATTGTGCCTTTGTTCGCGGGAAACCATCAAACAAAAAACCTTTTGCATCGGGGTGTTGTTCTAATGAAGAACTAATCATACCCACCACTACTTCGTCTGGTACCAATTGCCCTTTGTCCATCAGGTTTTTCGCCTCTAAGCCCAAAGGTGTTTGTGCTGCAATTTCGCTGCGTAATAAATCGCCGGTGCTTAAATGTTTCAGGTGATATTTAGCTGTTAATTTTTCACTTTGTGTTCCTTTTCCGCTTCCGGGAGGGCCAAACAGAATAATATTAAACATAGCCACACGCTCTTTAAATGAGGAACAAATATAGGTCTTGCACTTTACATTTCCTTAACAATTGAACAAACAACGGTAACGCCTGTTAAATATTGGGTTTTAACAGTTGCATTCAAACCATTTTGTAGCAGTTTGCGTAGTTTTAGTGTACGCTTAAAGCAGGTAATTTTTTTCATACTACAAAAAATTGTGTTAAACGAAAAATGGGTAAAATGAAAATCATGAAATTAAATTTATTTTCAATAGCACTATTTTTACTGCTGAGTAGTTGTTATAGCCAACCTCAATCTAAATCAAAAATTATGGAAAACGATGCTGACAAAGAATTTTCAAAAGCAGGAGCAGATACCGGTTCTGCAATTGTAAAAACAGATGCAGAGTGGAAAAAATTACTTTCGCCCGAAGTGTATTATGTAGCCAGAGAAAAAGGTACAGAGCGTCCTTTTACCAGTAAATTTGAAACTTTTAAAGAAGTAGGCACCTATTATTGTGCCGTTTGTGGCAATCCTTTATTTAAAAGCGATACCAGGTTTGAAAGTGGGTGTGGTTGGCCCAGTTTTTATGAGCCCATTAGTAAAAATTCAGTCATTTACCTGCCCGATAACAGTTATGGCATGAAAAGAACGGAAGTAGAATGTGGCCGTTGTAAATCGCATCTAGGCCATGTATTTGAAGATGGCCCGCCACCAACCGGTTTGCGCTATTGTATCAATGGGGTGGTGTTAGATTTTAAAAAGGCGCAGGAAGCAGAGAAAAAATATAATAAAAATAATTAATAAAATTGTATCCATTTTGTCACCGGCTTCTCAATAAAGAAGCCGTTTTTTTATGGCTTTACCAACCGATTGCAGTAATTTTGCTAACAGTTGTAAGTTTTTTAAACATTAAAAATTAGGAAATAATGAAAGTAAGTAAGCTGGCCGAGAGCCTGATTGGAAGTGAAATTGTGAAATTAGGTAATGCTATTACCGAACGTATTAAAAAAGGCGAAAAAATTTATAATTATACTATTGGCGATTTTGATTCCGCTGTATTCCCTATACCTGCAGAATTAGAGCAATACATTATTGAAGCTTATCAAAAAAAATATACCAATTATCCACCTGCAGATGGTATTGCTATATTGCGAAAAGCAGTAGCTGCTTTTTTAGCGCAAAGAGAGCGTTTGGTATATGCCGATAATGAAATTCAAATTGCATCGGGTGGGCGGCCATTAATTTATGCCTTGTTTGAAACTTTAGTAGATGCAGGCGATAAAGTAATTTATGGTGTGCCTTCCTGGAATAATAACCACTATGTTCATTTAACGCAGGGGCAACATTGTACGATTGAGTGTACCGCTGAAAATAATTTTATGCCTACGGCAGAAGATATTGCTCCACACATAAAGGGGGCTACGTTACTTTGCTTATGCACCCCGCAAAATCCAACCGGAACCACATTATCTGAAGAAGTGTTAGAACAAATTTGTGATATGGTTTTGGAAGAAAATAACAGCCGTCCTGCCGATGCAAAAAAATTGTTTGTAATGTTTGATCAAATGTATTGGACGCTTACTTATGGTATTATTCAACATTATAATCCTGTTACATTGAGGCCGGCCATGCGTGCGTACACTATTTTTATTGATGGTATTTCTAAAGCATTTGCGGCAACCGGTGTACGGGTGGGCTGGGCATTTGGTCCGGCTCCTGTCATTGCAAAAATGAAAGCTGTTTTAAGTCATTTAGGTGCCTGGGCACCCATGGCAGAACAGCAGGCAGTGGCTAAATATTTAGGGCAAACAGCGGCCATTGACCAGTACTTGCAAAATTATAAACAAGCACTTGAGTTTAAATTACATTCTATTTATAAGGGTATTAAAGCATTGCAACAAAAAGGTTATGCGGTGGACGCTATAGCACCGCAGGCGGCTATTTATTTAACTGTACAAATGAATTTAACTGGAAAAAAAACAAAAGAAGGGCAGTTGTTAGAAAACCAGGATGCTGTAACCAACTATATTTTGTCTGAGGCTAAAATTGCAATTGTGCCTTTTTATGCTTTTGGTGCCGATCACAATAGTAGTTGGTATCGGTTAAGCGTGGGTACCTGTAAAGAAGAGGATATTGCTCCCATGTTAAGTGGATTGGAAAATACATTAGCAGCATTGCATTAGCAGCCAAAAAATAGAAAGCTGCAATTTTTCGGTTACAGCTTTTTTAATAATGTATGGATGAATAGGATGGATTGCAATCATTATAAATGCGTGCTTTAGTTTTTATTGCAAATAAAAACGAACGGTTTGTATAAACGGTCTTTGATAGCTTGTTGCATTAAATGTTGGGAACGAATAATTTTCGATCGGTTCACATCTATTAGTTCATGGGCAATACAAAAATTTCGAAAATTTTCAGCAAGATGCAATAACAGATTTAACTGCGCAATTTCATTGGCAAAATCATCGGGTGCAATGAACTCACTTTTAGAGAGCACTAAAAGATCTCTGCTGCCGTTTTTCATATGTATTTAATTCATTTGGGGGTTAAATGAAATAGTTAAATGAAATAATTAAACAGGTTTATATACAGGACACATGCAATGTTTCTTATAATTCGATTTACTCAAAATTCCGCAAGAAGCTAATCCCATCATTATTAGTAGTAACAGAAGTATTCGTATTTTGTTGCGCTGATGAAACATAATTAAGTTCTTCCGTGATAATAAAAATACGGTTTAAATTGGTAAAAAATTCATAAACAGAAAATATTTCGGTGAAAATGAAGGGTAAAAATGTGTTGATAGCACCATTAGATTGGGGTTTAGGCCATACAACCCGTTGTATTCCTATTATTAATGCGCTTATTATCAATCAATATCAGGTAATATTGGCCGCATCGGGTAAATCGGCGGTATTGTTGAAAAAAGAATTTCCTCAGTTAGCCATTCTTTCATTACCCGGATATCATATTCAATATGCCAAAAGTAGTGGGGGTTTGCCTTTTAAGCTATTGCTGCAGATTCCCAAAATTTTACGTGCCATTCAACAAGAGCATACCCAATTGAAAGAGATAGTTCAGCAATATTCCATTGATTGGATAATTAGCGATAACCGTTTTGGATTGTATCATCGGGATATTCCATGTACTTTTATTACCCACCAGTTAACCATTATGGCGCCCTATCAATGGTTAAGAAAATGGCTGCAACGCATCAACTATCATTACATTAATCGGTTCAATAACTGTTGGGTGCCCGATATGGCACATAATGGAGGATTAGCAGGTGAGCTCTCGCATCCCAAACAATTGCCGGCAATACCAGTTCAATACATGGGGTTGTTATCCCGATTTAACTATTCCCCTTTACCATTTAATGAATATGTGTATGATTACTGTATTTTACTATCGGGGCCTGAACCGCAGCGCACCATTTTAGAACATATTATTTTACAACAAATAGCGCAGATAGATGCCCGAATTATTGTTTTAAGAGGCTTGCCGGAACAGGAAAAAGTTATTCCTTCTAAACATACCATTGTTACGCATTTGCCCGGACATGAATTGCAAAAAGTAATCATGCAAAGCCAATTTGTGATTGCCCGAAGCGGATACACTTCGGTAATGGAATTGCTATCCTTACAAAAAAAATGTTTTTTGATACCTACACCCGGACAAACAGAACAAGTATACCTGGCCGAAAGATTAGCTGTCATGAAAATTTGCTTTACCACCCAACAGCAGCATATAAACCTGCCTGAACAGTTAAAATTGTTGGAGCATTTTCCTTTTCAACAATTTGAACCCGAAATTTTTACTACGCAACAATTAAATTTGCTTTTGCAAAACAGGTAAATCCGAAAAGCCCTATGCTATCTTTGCCACATGTTTGGTAACAATAAATGGAAGGCACATTCAGCTGTACTCACCACCAATTTGCTGTTTGGCATTAATTATTCAGCGGTAAAATACATTACACCTGCTTTTATTTTACCGTTTGGATTAAATTTTGCAAGGGTAATCACAGCACTATTATTATTTTGGGTTTTGTTTTTATTCAAACCAGGCAAAAGTGCCGGTATACAATGCAAACATATTCCTTTGTTTTTACTTTGTGGTATTACGGGAGTTACCATTAATCAGTTGTTTTTTATTAAAGGGTTATCGCTTACCTCTTCAATTCATGCCTCATTGCTGGCATTGGCAACACCTATTTTTATTACATTTATAGCAGCATGGTTGCTAAAAGAGCGGTTAACCGCCATAAAAATTTTGGGTTTGTTGCTGGGAATTTCCGGTGCTGCTATTTTAATTGCTATCAAACAAAACACCGGTAATCGACAAGATAGTTTGTTGGGCGATATGTATATTTTGGTTAATGCAATATCTTATGCGTTTTATATGGTTTGGGTAAGGCCATTGATGCAGGTATATAGTGCATTGCATGTAATGCGCTGGGTGTTTACTTTTGGTGCTTTGTTTTTAATACCCTTTTGCTGGAACGATTTTTTTAATACCCAGTGGCATGCGTTTGGCTTGTTTGAGTGGTTGGTGTTAACTTTAATTTGTGTGGGCGCCACATTTGTGGCATATTTATTTAATGTATATGGTATCTCCGTAATTGGAGCCTCTGCAACAGGCAGCTATATTTATACACAGCCGGTTTTTGCAGCCATTGTTGCCGTATGGCTTTTGGGCGAACATTTTACGCTTATTAAGTCAGGAGCAGGCCTGTGTATTTTTGCCGGTGTTTTTTTGGTAAATAGTAAAAAAAATGTATTTATTTTTTTGTGGGGTAATAGAAAAACAGGAAATGTTTAGTTGCCTCACTAAAATCTTTCCAGGAATCTGCATCAACACGAATGCCCACTACACCACAGGTTGGCATGGGTACCACTTCTTTTTTAAAATTGGAACATTTATACGCAAATTCAGTAATACCCGGATTGTGCGAAAACAAGGCGGCTGATTGAATGGTATCATCTATTTGTTCAGTTACCTGAAAAAAAGTATCTAATTCTGCTTCATATAATTCCGGAACTTCAATAATTTGATTGTACAACAATTTCCCTTTTTGTTGAAAGGCTTCTAAAAAGTAAGTTGCAGTGCTCATAGCTCTTACAGCCGTACTTGAAACAAAGGCATCGATGGCAATCTTTTCTGTAATGAGTTTTTGCGCCATTTCAGCGGCTTCTAATTGCCCTCTTTTGTGTAAGGAACGGTCAAAATCAGTTAGTGTGTTCAAACTACTTTTGGCATGTCTGATAATGAATAATTGTTTCATGCTGCTTGTAAAATTTAATTAGTAGCCCCTTACATTTTTTCCTTCCATGTAATTCATAAAAGCTTTATTGCAAACCTTGTTACCACCCGGGGTAGGGTAGTTGCCAGTAAAATACCAATCGCCGGTATTAGTAGGGCATGATTCATGCAAATCTTCAATGGTTTGAAAAATTACTTCTACGTTCAAATCTAATTCAGGAGGGGTAATAAGTTGCGCCATTTCAGCCGAAATTTCTTCTGTGCTAAAGGGCTTGTATACCTGCCTAACCATGTTTTTGGTATGCAACTGATTGTTGCGTTCCATTTCTTTGCAGGTTTGGAACAGTTGTTCTAATCCGGCTTCTAAACCACGCTTTTTATGTAGTGAAAGTGCGGCTTTAAAAGCAATGAAATCGCCCATTTTACTCATGTCAATACCATAACAGTCTGGGTAACGTATTTGTGGTGCAGAAGAAACAACTATAATTTTTTTAGGTACTAAACGGGCCAGCATTCTGATGATGCTTTCTTTTAAAGTGGTGCCACGTACAATACTATCATCAATGACTACTAAAGTATCTTCCTGTTTTTTAACTGTACCATAAGTAATATCATACACGTGTTGTACCATTTCATTTCGGCTAATGTCCTCGGTAATAAAAGTACGAAGTTTTACATCTTTAATGGCTATTTTTTCCTGCCTGATTTTACGATTAATCATTTCCTGCAGTTTGTCTTCCGTAAAATCATTGCCCCAACTTAAAATACGTTGAATTTTAATTTGGTTCAGGTACTCTTCCATGCCTTTTACCAAGCCATAAAATGCTACTTCAGCCGTATTGGGTATGTATGAAAAAATGGTTTGTTTTAAGTTGTAATCAATGCGCTCTAAAACTGTTTTGCTTAAATGATGGCCTAAAGCAATTCTTTCTCTGTAAATTTTTTCATCGCTACCGCGGGAAAAATAAATACGTTCAAATGAGCATGCCCTTCTTTCTTTTGGCGGTAAAATTTGCTCAATGGCATATTGTCCCACTTCATTGATGATTAAAGCACATCCCGGCATTAATTCCTTCACTTCATTTTCGCCCACATTGAAAGTGGTACGTATAGCAGCTCTTTCGCTGGCAGCTACAATAAATTCATCGTGCACAAAATAATAAGCCGGCCTGATACCGTGTGCATCACGCACCACAAAGCTGTGTCCGTTACCCGTTAACCCGCCAAAAGTATAACCACCATCAAATAAGGGTGTTGCTTTTTTTAATACTTGTGTTATGGCACCATGGTTGGGGTTGGCTTCATCTTCTTTTACTAAAAAATGATGTACCACTTCCATCATGGCGGCCAAATCGCTTTGTTTTTGAAATTCGCCGGGTTCAATATTTAATAACTGATACAGTTCTTCGGTATTTACCAAATTAAAATTGCCGGCTAAGGCTAAGTTCCTTCCCGGCAATAAATCTCTTTTTATAAAAGGGTGGCAGAATTCTGCATTGTTTTTTCCCTGTGTACCATAACGCAGATGGCCTAACATTAATTCCCCCAGCATGGGTAAATGGCCTTTCAATAATTCAGGCTGTTGGGTAATATCTTTCTGGTATTTCTCTAACTCCTGTATTTCTACCCCAATTTTATGAAAAATTTCTGCAATGGATTGTGGTACCGCACTGCGCATTCTGTTTAAAAATGCATAGCCATTGGGTACATTTAATTTTACTGTTGCAATGCCGGAACCATCCTGTCCGCGGTTATGTTGCTTTTCCATTAACAGGTACAACTTGTTTAAGCCATAAAGGGTTGTTCCGTATTTTTCCAGATAAAATGACAATGGTTTACGTAACCGGATGAATGCTAAACCGCATTCGTGTTTTATTTCGTCGCTCATGTAAAGTGTATAAAAAGAAGTGGCGAAGTTACAACTCCGCCACTTTATTGAAAGGTTAATTATAGGAAGATACCGGTTCGGGGTGCAAACTTTCGGCCAGCCATAAAAATTCTTTGATAAAATTGTCGATATTTTTTTGAAAACTGCTATCTAATAATTGGCCTTCTGCACTAAATTTTTTATCAACAAAGGGGGTTACCAATAAATAGGGGGATGTAATGCCAAACAAAGCAGCCACCAATAACAATAATTGTTGCGCACTGCGCATACCACCTAATGCACCGGTAGAAGCGGTTACAATGCCAAATGGTTTATGCTGTTGTTTAGGGAAGTGGTCTAATAAATTTTGTAAGGCAGCAGAATAGCTGCCATTGTATTCCGGTGTTATTAGAATAAAGGCATTGGCTGCAAACATTCTTTTGGCTAAGGGTTTTAAGTGTTCCGGGGCATGTGCTTCTGTAGCAAATACATGCTGCAATAGGCCAATTTCCCAATCTTTTACATCAATTATTTGTATAGTATGGCTGGTGTTTTCTGCCAAATAATTTTTTAAATAAATGGCTAAACGTTGGGTAACACTCTCTTTTCTGGGGCTACCTGAAATAATTTCGATATTCATACTATATATTTATGGCTTCTTTCAACAGCAATTTTGTTGAAATGTTGCCGGTATGATTGTTTATTTACTGAAAATAGCAGGATGAGCAGATGTGTCTTCATCCTGCTTGCCGGGATGGATAGATATGTTTTGAATATTAAGCTTGTTTGGCTAACTCTATATTCATGTGTAATTTTACTTCATCACTTACTACAATACCTCCCGTTTCAGTAGTAGCACTCCAGGTTAAATTAAAATCTTTCCGGTTTATTTTTCCTTCTACTTCAAAGCCTAATTTGGTTTGTCCCCAGGGGTCAACAATTTGGCCGCCATAAGTAACATCTAAGATTACGGTTTTGGTAACATCTCTAATAGTAAGATTGCCGGTTAAATTATATTTTTCGTCACTTAATTTTTGAATATCGGTTGATAGGAATGTGAGTTTTGGAAATTTATCAGCTGCAAAAAAATCGTCACTTTTCAAGTGCCCGTCTCTTTGCTCGTTGCCGGTGGTTATACTGTTTACATCAGCTTCAAAATTCACTTTTGCGTCGGTAAAATCATCTTTTTCAGCTACTAAGCTGCCATCAAATTGCTTAAATTGTCCGGTAACACTTGCAATCATCAGGTGTTTTACTTTAAAAGTTACTTCACTGTGTGCTGCATCAATTTTGTAGGTTGCCATTTTTTTGTCTTTAATGTTGAAATAATAGATGTTTTATTTTTTAAATTGTTTTTTCAAGTAATACGCCCATTTTACCCATTTGGTAATCTTTGAACGATTGTAGAATTTCAGTTTGGGTATTCATTACAAAAGGGCCATGTGCTGCGATGGGTTCATTCAAAGGTTCACCACTGCCCACAAATGCATTTGTGTCTTCCAGGGCTTCTATGGTAAATGTGGTGCCATTTTGTTCTAACAATGCCATAGTTTGTGCAGCAATAGTGGTTTGGGAATTGAACAACAAAGCACCGCTTAAAACATATACCAACGATTGATGTATGGGCGGAATGTTATATGTGTATTTGCCCCCTTTTTTCATTTGTATCATCCAGGTATTGACCGGTGTAAAAGTGGGAATAATGCCTTTTACCCCATCCAACTCACCTGCAGGTATTAAAATTTCAGTTAATCCTTCCGGTGTTTGAATAGTAGGGGTTGCATCTTTGGTAGCCGGATAATAATATGGCTGGTCCATTTTATGTGCTGCCGGCGTATTCACCCAAACCTGCAATAATTCCTGTACACCACCGTATTCAAAAATATCGGCAGGTACGCGTTCACTGTGAATAATGCCCATGCCGGCATGTATCCATTGTGTACCACCTGCGTATACTACATGGTTATTACCCCTGCTGTCCTGATGATGAACTCCACCTTTATAAATAAAACTGATGGCCGAAAAGCCCCGATGCGGGTGCGGACCAACGCCTTGCAGCCGAATGGGAATAGCAGGATCTGCTTTTGCAATGCCATGATGAAATACCAGAAAAGGATCAAAAAATTGGCCGTTATTGGGCAATAATTCCTGCACATCAATACTTCCAGCTTTGGTAGGATTGCCGGATATGATACGATGAATATTTTTTGTTGACATCTTTTTTTGTTGAATGGTTGTTGAATTTATGCCACCATGGGTACTTCGATCAGCAATATTTGTGCACCTGCTTGAATGTTTAATGGAATGGTATTCGTTGCGGTAACCCCTAAAGCATCTCTTTTGTTTAAGGTAAAGTTGTTAATTTGAGCGGAACCCTCAATCATAAAAATATATACCCCGTAGTCCTTGTTATTTAAGGTATAGGTAAGGGTAGTATCTTTTGAAAATTTGCCCATACTAAACCAGGCATCCTGATTAATCCATAATGCATTGGGGTTGTTGGGTGCAGCAATTGTTTTTAATTGGTTTAACAGGGCATCCTGATCTAAGGTAATTTGTTGATAGCGTGGTTCTATGTTCAGCTCTTTGGGTATTACCCATATTTGTAAAAACTTTACCTGCCTGTTATGGTTGGCATTGGTTTCGCTGTGCACAATACCATTACCTGCACTCATAATTTGAACATCATTTTCTTTGATAATAGCATCGCGGCCGGTATTGTCTTTATGGTGTAAATCGCCGTACAACGGAATTGAAATAATTTCCATATTCCGGTGCGGGTGGGCCGAAAATCCCATACCCGGTGCCACGGTGTCATCGTTTAAAACCCTGAGTGCACCAAATTGCATTCTTTCCGGATTATA
>JAKAKY010000266.1 GCA_021824365.1 Bacteroidota bacterium
TGTCATATTAAATATTTCCATTTTTATAAATACCAAAATTTTTAAACATATCGATATGAGGCTTCAAAAGTTTCAACACTTTATTCAACTCATTCAAATTATTAAACTCCATATCAGCATAAAAGCTGTATTTAAAATTGGTACCTGCAATGGGCATACTTTGCAACTTGCTTAAGTTAATACCATTATCAGCAATAATGGTAAGCACCGTAGCTAAACTACCTTTTGTATGATCGGTTGCAAAATGAACGGTAGCTTTATTGGCATCAGCAGCTTCTGTTGCATCTTCTGTGCGTTCTACTACCAAAAAACGCGTATAATTATTTTTCTGCGTTTGAATATTGGGAACAATAATATCCAACTCATACAATTCTGCTGCTAAAGAACTGGCAATGGCTGCAATGGCTTTTTTATGTTGCAGTACTAACATTTGTGCACTGAGTGCAGTATCTTCCGTTTCAACCAATTTCCAGTTATGTTTTTCTAAAAACTCTAAACACTGCTGAATGGCCATAGGATGCGAATGCACCTCTTTAATATCTTCTAAGCGAACACCGGGATCTACCAGCAAATGTTGCTTAACAGGCAAATACACTTCTCCGGTAATTTGCAGATTACTTTTCTGCAATAATCCATAATTGGGTAAAATACTACCTACAATTGAATTTTCAATAGCCATAATACCGCCATTACTTTCTTTTTTAGTACCGGCTATTTTTACCAAATCTTTAAATGTAGCACATGCTATTACTGCTACATTTTTACCAAAATATTCGGTAGCAGCCATGTGGTGGAAGCTGCCTTCATAACCTTGAATTGCTATTTTTTTTTCCATAAAATAAAAAATCCCGGCTTTAGGCCGGGTGTTGTATTGATTGTTTTAAAATTAAACATTGGCAAATTACACCCGGCTACTATTGATTAAAGTAATAATAAAAGAAAAAACAGAAACCGGTATTGGCTGCAATTTGTTTCATAATGCTTCAAAAGTAAGCTATTCAAAAATCACCACAAAAAAAATTTTAAATATTTTTAAAAACTAACATGCTTTAGTTATTAATTATTTATAATTTATATATTAAATATATTAAAATTAGCTTAAATGAAAATAATGATAGGCTATGATCACAAAGCCCGGAGATTACTTAACAATTGAGTAGCCAAAATAAAAAAGCCCTTCCGTGGAAACGGAACGGCCTCTAACGATTGCTTGCCATATGAAAAACTCTTCTTTACCATACTTGGCCGCAAGCCACCTTTGTGAAGCAGGTAATGTGCTTATTGCAATTATTTTTTAGCAGCAGTATCAACTTTTGCAGCAGCGGTATCAACTTTAACAGCAGCAGTATCAACTTTTGCAGCAGCAGTATCAACTTTAGCTGCAGTTGTTGAATCAGTTTTTGCTTCATCAGATTTGGCATTGTTGCATGCAGTCATAACACCGGCAACTGCTAAAACGGCTAATAATTTTTTCATTGTTGTGAGCTTTTTTTGTGAATGAATTTTCTATTAATACCACACTTTAACAAAAGGTAACCCGGTAGAAGTATTTTTTTAAAAAAAAATTTAAGTAATTTTTGGGTTACTTTTACCCTCCTTCAAGTATTAAAAGTACATCACGTGAAAGCTGATTTTAACGAACAGGCACTACTGAAAGGTTTGGCTGAGAACGACACCAAAGCTATTGAAAACATATATAAAGAAAATTTCAATATGGTGCAGTCATTTATTCTCAATAACAACGGTACCTACGATGATGCCAGAGATATTTTTCAGGAAGCCATGATTGCGCTATATGAAAAAGCAAAAAGCGAATCATTTGTTTTAACCTCTAAAATTAACACGTATGTATATTCCATATGCAGGAGATTATGGCTTAAACGATTACACCAAATGGGAAGGTTTGTATCACAAACTGACGGTTCTGAAGAGACTATTCAGGTGGAAGATGATCTTGAAATTCATGAAAAACGCAACGCCGAGTTTGCAATAATGGAAAGGGCTTTAAATAGTTTAGGCGAACCTTGTAAAAGTTTATTGGAAGGCTATTATTTAAAAAAATTAGATATGCAGGAATTGGCTAAAGCGTTTGGATATACCAATGCAGATAATGCCAAAAACCAGAAATACAAATGTTTAACCCGTTTGAAAAAACTATTCTTTACACAATATAATATTGGAGAATAAATACAATGGAAGATATACTTTTAATACAAGCCATTGAACGTTTCTTAGACGGTACCATGCTACCTGCTGAAAAAGTCTATTTTGAGCAGTTGAGAAAAAACACACCGGAAATTGACCAAATGGTGGTAGAACATAGCATGTTTTTAGCCCAGATTAACGCTCTGGCAGATCGCCAACAGTTTAAGCAGGCACTTCATCATGCCCATCAAAAATTGATGGAAAAAGGAGAAATTAATGAAGGTACAGCAATGGATACCAGAGGTAAAATTGTAATGCTATGGAATAGATATAAAAAAGTAACGGCCATAGCTGCCAGCGTTGCCGGTGCTATTGCCATTATAACCAGTGCTATGTTTGCTTATTTTAGTCCGGCAGTCAATGTAAGCCAGTTACAACAGTTGAGTAAAGACATTGAAGTAATTAAGCGCAACCAACAGGTACAGGGTTCATTAATTAATGAAGTAAAAAGCAAATTACCCGAAAATGCCCGATTAATTAGTGGCGGTACGGGTTTTTTAATTGATACAAAAGGTTATTTAGTTACCAATGCACACGTATTAAGAGGTTCGGGTGCTATTGTGGTGAATAATAAAGGACAGGAATTTACCGCCAGCATAGTTAAAATAGACCCGGCAGTTGATTTGGCCATTTTAAAGATTAATGACAAAGATTATCAACCATTAAAATATTTACCCTATAGCATTGCAAAAAAATCAGGAGATTTAGGTGAAGAAATTTTTACACTGGGCTATCCGAGAAATGAAATTGTATACACACAGGGATATTTAAGCGCCAAAACCGGATTTGATGGCGATACCTTAAGTACACAAATTCAAATGAACTCT
>JAKAKY010000070.1 GCA_021824365.1 Bacteroidota bacterium
CGATTCATTATAAATAGTAATATTCACTTTTGTAATACCGTTTTGTTCATTAAAAGTGTAATCCCAATCAGAACCCGGTAATTCAGGGTTTTCATCTTTGTCTGAAAAAACATTAAATAGTTTGAAGTTGGTTTTTGTGTTAATGGAAGTGTATTCCTGGATCGCCCAACGTTCTTGTCCTTCCGGGCTTACCATAGCATAAAATCTTTTGCCACCAACTTTAAAATCCTGGTATTTCGTTTTAGCTGTCATGGGCTTAGGGGCAATCCATTGGTCAAGAATTTCTGGTTTGGTAAAAGCATCCCATACCGGTGAAAGGCCGGCATCAAATTCTCTGGTTATTAATACCGTTTTTGTTGCTTTGTCAACGGTAAAATCAAATAGCAAATTATTTGTCCCCGCCTTGCGGGATTTCTCTTTGTTCAACATTTTTTCTGTTTTTTTAGTGTTAATAATACTTTGTCGAGTTGAGTGAACTGAGTTTCAAAAATCTTTTTGAATTGCTCAATCCATTTATCAATCTCTTTTATTTTATTCGCATTGATGTGATAATAAATTTCTCTTCCTTTTTGCTCTTGCTTTACAAGTTGGCATTCTGTCAAAATTTGAATATGTTTTGAAACTGCTTGCCTGCTTGTATGAAATTCTTCTGCAATAGCATTTGGTGTCATTGATCGGGCCGCAAGAAGCAGTATTATTGCCCTTCTTGTTGGGTCGGCTATTGCTTGAAAAATGTCTCGTCTTGATTCCATTTGTCTTTGTTAGTGCAATTAAGTGGTTGCAAATATAATGCAATTATTTGGTTGCACAAATTTTTTTCCATATTTAAATAAAGTCAGTTGGAATTGTCGGCTTGAAAGCCACACTGGTTTGATTAAGCCTTTCATGGTTTTTTGAATTTCGCCTGTTGGTATCTATCCAGGAAAATGTTCGTTCCACTATCCATCGCTTTGGTAATATTTTAAATGTGTGTAATTCATCTCTTTTTATTATTTCCAATTCAATTTTGAACTTTTCTTTTATCACTGCAATCAGCTTTCCGGCATAGCCGCCATCGGCAAAAATTTTAATTATTCTTTTCCAGCTTTCTAAAAGGAAGATGTTTATAGAAATAAAAAATATTCAACAAAACAAAGCCAATAAAATACTGCCATTCTTAAAAAAATGAATTACAAAAACAGAAATTTAGTAGTTTATTATTTTTATTAATATCCTTCCTCCCAGCTACAACCAATGGGTGCGCCGGGTGGCGGTTCAACCGGTTGCGGTAGTTGCATTTTTTCAGGATGATCGATTCTTTCTATGGCATAATTGTAATGCGCAGCTAATGCAGGATGTGGGGCTATTTGCGTGGAAGCCCATTTCTTCAAATCCATTAACCGGCTATAACAAATAGCTTTTACTGCATAATTGGCTTTTTTATCCTGATACAAATTGAGTAACCAGCTAATTACCTGTTGTTGGGTTTGCAATTGCACCTGTAAAGCCAAATCTTTTGATAATGGTGCCTTCCAGGTTTGTTGTATGATGGCATCCAATACATCATCCCAACCCAGGGTATGAGCAATGGCTTTGTTTTCTACCAATCGGTTGGCACGTTCGGGATTGAATAAAAAGCCCATCTCAAAATTCACCAGGGCCTCTGCAGCCGATAACGCATCAAAAGCAGGTGCAGTTCTTTTCTCAAATAATTCGCCCACATTGTAATACATGGGCGGGCGGGGTGGTATTAATTGAATGATTTGATTAGATAACGTTAATACATTGGGCAATAAGCATTGCAATGCACCATTCAGTGCTTTTTGTTGCACGGCCATAGGTAATATTACCGGTTGCTGTTGCAACTCGTCGCCCCTTACTGAATAACTGTAATTAACACCGCCTATTAATTTGCAAACTGCTTCTAACTGGTAGCGATGAAAATTGTACAAGGGTACCAACACATCTTCTAATTTAGCCAAAGGTGTTCCAACGGTGATGGCTTGCTGTGAAAAATGATCCAGTGCTTTTGTTCTCACTTTCAACAATGTATTCAATTCATCCACTGCATCTTTTCCATTATCCCATAAATGTGCATGGGGGTGCATACCTCCGGCGGCACGAGCATCCATATCGGCAATAAATAAAATACCATCTTTTGTATTCTTTCTTAAAATACTATCTAATGCCCTGGGTTCATTGATGCCGGGTATAAACTGTGCATATCCATAGGTAATTGCCCTTTTGTCCCATTCCCCAATGCCATTGGTGTAAGCGGTTGTAAAATCAATTTCATTTTTATTATTAACAAACACATCGGGATGCGGATAATCCATCACTGAAGCACGATTGTTGTAACTGGAGGCATAATTGTGCTGTAAGCCCAATGTATGGCCCACTTCATGTGCAGCCAATTGCCGTAAACGTTGCAAGGCTGTGGCTTGCATAACCGAAGAAACGGGTTGTGTGGTAGAGAAAGGTGATAGCAATGCGGTATAAATTAAATAATCCTGCCGTACCCGTAAAGAGCCTAAGGTTACCTGACCTTTAATAATTTCTCCGGTTCTGGGGTCGGTAATAGAAGCGCCATAACTCCAGCCGCGAGTGGAGCGGTGTACCCAATTAATTACATTGTAACGAATATCCATGGGGTCGGCAGAATCGGGTAATACTTTTACCTGAAAAGCATTTATAAAACCGGCTGCTTCAAAAGCTACATTCCACCAGGAAGCTCCTTCTGTTAATGCCGAACGGATGGGCTCAGGTGTGCCATTATCTATATAATAAACAATCGGTTTTATTGGCTCACTCACAGCCTGATCAGGATGTTTTTTAATGAGCCTGTGCCTGTTAATGAACATTTGTTGAATTTGTTCAGAAAACGGACTGCTAAAATCATAATAACTCAACCCAAAATAGCCACTGCGAATATCGTAACGCCTTGGCATATAACCATTATCTGGTAATTGCACAAATGAATGATGCATTCTAACGGTAATCGCCTCTTTTGATGGCGTAACAGTAGTAATCATTTTTCCTGCATCATCTCCACCGGTAAATGTAATGGTAGCTTCCATTTCTGTATTCAATGGAAAATTTTTGGTATTGGGTAAATAAACAGCAGAGCGATTTTCATTGAATTGATAAGTGCCCTGCTTCATTTCTTTTATTTTGGCTGCAACACCCTGCGCATCGCGTAATAAAAATGGCGTTACATCAATTAAATATTGATTGCCCTCTTGCGCCGCAATATCAAAACTACCTAAAACAGACTGTGCAAACGATTCTGCAACAGCTCGCTGCTCATTTTTATCATTACTGGTTGCTCTATAGGCTTCATTGGGTTGTATCAGCAATAATTTTTTTCCTGCTTTTGTAAAATATACTATTCTTGTGTTACCAATCAGTCCACGGTCAAACCCCAAATCATTCGAGCCGATACCGGCAGGCAAACTATTTACATACAAAAATTGCGAATCAGGTTTATCTACCAATAACCAAATTTTACCGGTGGCATCATCCCACCAAAATGGGAAGAAGCCGTTGTAAGCCTTCATGCGTGCAGTTTTGGTAGCAATAGTACCGGTGTTTTGTGCAAAGCTTAGTTGCAGGCAACAGCAGAAAAGCAATATACCCATTAATTTATTCATGGCAGTTGTTTTGTTGACTAAAGATATTGAATATGCCACATGCAAAACAAAGAGATGGATGGTTGGTTATATTATGGTGTGAAAATAATTTTTTGTTGCATGTTGCTTATTGTTAAGGTGATGATTGGTAGCAGCTTAATGGCATTGGTTTTCAGATTGGTATTTCAATAAAAAGCCCTCTCCAATGGAAGGAGAAGGCTTACGCATTTTTGAATTTCAAAATTTGGTATTAAGCGCCGGTGGCAGGCATATTATTTTCGCTAGATTCAGTATGGGTAACTTCAACCATCGGCATTACCATTTCCTGCACTACAGCAGGGATTGGAGCTGCTACCGGAGTAGTTGCTTTTTTTACTACTTTTTTTGGTGCCACTTTCTTCACCGCCTTTTTCGGTGCTGCTTTTTTAGCAACGGCTTTTTTTGGTGCCACTTTTTTTACTACCTTTTTTAGTGCTGCTTTTTTTGATGCCGCTTTCTTTATGGCTTTTTTTGGAGCAGCTTTCTTCCCTGCTTTTTTGGGAGCTGCCTTCTTTACAGCTTTTTTGGGTGCCACTTTCTTCCCTGCTTTTTTGGGAGTAGCTTTTTTAGCAACTGCCTTTTTAGGCGCTGCTTTCTTAACAGCTTTTTTTGGAGCTATCTTTTTTTTACTTGCTTTTGCCATAGTTTAGATGTGTTTGTGTAATGGTGAAATAATTTGATACGAAAGTTAAATAATATCTTTCGTAAAATTGCAATCTTTCTACAAAAATTGCATAATTATTTTATTATTTCTTTGAAATGCCGGGTCAAAAACGTTTTGTATTGTCTAATACAAAATAATCTTCCAATACCTTTGTTTTTCATTTATAAATATTAATATGAAAAAAACAGTAGTCATTGGTGCATCTTCTAACCCGGAAAGGTATAGTTATCTGGCAGTTGACAGGCTAACACAGCATGAACATCCTGTGATAGCGATTGGCAGCAGGGCCGGACAAATTGGTTCTGTGCCTATTATTACAACACATCCTGCAGAAAACGATATCGATACTGTAACACTGTACGTAAATCCATCTATTCAAACTACGCTATACGATTATATTTTTTCACTACATCCCAAACGTATCATTTTTAATCCCGGTACCGAAAATCCCGAATTGTGTAAATTGGCAAAAGAAAAGGGTATTCAATGTGTAGAAGCCTGCACTTTGGTGTTATTATCCACCCATCAATATTAAATTGTTTTTTCACAGTTGTGTAATGAACTATATTCGTTAGAGATAGAAACAGGGAATTCTTATGCAGATAAAGCCAGTACAAAAAGGAGTAGATATAAAAGCATTTTTAGATGTAAATGTGGCCATGAATGCCGGTAATTCCAATTACATTCAGCCACTCAATCATGAAGTAGAAGCCATATTCAATCCGCAGAAAAATAAATTATTTAAATATGGCACCATTCAACGTTGGATTTTACAAGATGATGCCGGTAAAACCATTGGCAGAATTGCAGCATTTACTAATACAAAATATATAAACAAGGGAACTGATTTTGCCACTGGTGGTATTGGTTTTTTTGATTGTATAGATAATCAAAAAGCGGCTAACCTGTTGTTTGATAGTGCTAAGCAATGGTTACAACAGCAGGGTATGGCAGCGATGGATGGCCCTATTAATTTTGGAGATAGAGACAAATGGTGGGGATTATTGGTAGATGGGTTTGATAAGGAACCGGTATATGGGTTAAGTTTTAATCCACCTTATTATCAACAATTATTTGAAGGATATGGCTTTCAAAATTATTATAACCAATATTACTATGCCATGAATGTGGATGACCCACTGCCGGCCCGATTTGCAGAAAGACACGCTAAGTTCAGGGCAAAAAATGGTTATGAAGCCCGCCATGCTAATTTGAATGAATTGGAAAAATATGCGGCCGACTTTACCGCGGTTTACAATCAGGCATGGGCACAACATGGTGAAGCCAAAGAAATTACCAAAGAGCAGGTTTTAAAATTGTTTGTAAGTATGAAGCCCATTATGGATCCACGCATGGTTTGGTTTGCTTACTATAATAATGAACCCATTGCTATGTTTATCAATATTCCGGATGTAAATCAGTATTTTAAATATTTTAAAGGAAAATTCGGCTGGTGGCAGAAGTTGCAATTACTGTGGATGAAACAACGGGGTACATGTAAAAAATTAACCGGTTTGGCGTTTGGCGTTATACCAAAATATCAGGCATTGGGTATTGATAGTTTTTTAATTTATGAAAGTGCTTTGCTTGTTCAGGGCAAGGGCTGGTATGAAAGTTATGAAATGGGTTGGGCAGGTGACTGGAATCCTAAAATGATTAATATTTACAAAAGTTTGGGAGCCGTACAAAGTCGTTGCTTAATTACTTACAGGTATATATTTGATACCAATCAGCACCCGTTTAAACGGCATCCGCCAATGGAATACAAACAATAATCCGTTGGTGTTCCTTTCAAATAGTTTAACTATACCGCATAATGGGTATGCCGTTTCCATTCCAATCGGGGAATAAAATATTGTTTTGATGAATGTTTAAATGTGTATTGGCAACTGCACTGAACACACTTCTAAAGTCGGTTGATACAGGTAAATCGCGCTGGTCTTCTAAATCTTCTTTAGCTAAGCTTTTTATTTGGTGATACACTTTTCCACCCTGTACATTATTACCTAAAACAAACAGGCAACTGGCTCTGCCGTGATCAGTTCCGCCGGTACCGTTTTGGTGTACGGTTCGGCCAAATTCAGTCATGGTCATAACAGTAACTTCATCCTGATGCGCAGCAATATCTTCCCAAAAAGTGGCAATGCTATCGCTAAAATCTTTTAGGGTTCTACCTAAAATACCATTTTCAGTTCCCTGATTGACGTGTGTATCCCAACCACCACTTTCAGCAAAAGCTACTTCTAAACCAACATCCATTTTTATTAAAACGGCAATTTGTTTTAAAGCATTGCCTAATGCCGAGTTAGGATAAACAATGCCTGCTTTGGGTGCGTATTGTTTCAGGTTATTTACATTTAGCATTTTCATGGCCTCAAAACTTTCTTTTCCTGTTTTCTGAAGCAATTGCGAGCTGGCATTATCATACAATGCTTCAAACGAATTGGCGGCTAATTTTCCGGCTAATAGATTGCCCCGCATTTGAATGGCAAAATCGTTTAAATTACTAATGGCTAATGCTTCATTACTACCATAAAAACTTCTGGGTAAAGCATTAGTTAAGCTTACTGCACTAAATGGGGTAGTGGATTTGCCCATTAAGCCAACGGCTCTGTTTAACCAACCGCTTTTGGTTCCTTTATTAAATGGGGTGGCACTTTCCATAAAATCCTGTGCATCAAAATGGCTACGGGTAGGGTTGGGGCTGCCAACGCCATGTGCTATGGCTAATTGTTTATTTTGAAATAATGGTGCAAATGCCTGTAATGATGGGTGTAAAGCAAAATAACCATTTAAGTCTATCATACTGCCTTCCGTTTTAGCAGGGCTCATGTATAAGGTAGGCCGCATCATTTTTAAATTAGGATCGGCATAAGGGCTTACAGCCATCAGTCCATCCATGGCACCACGTTGAAAAATACATACCAATGTTTTTCTTTTTTGAAAAGGCTTACTGCACTTGTTACCTGTAGTGGCTGCTTTGGCAATGAAATTGGGAACACCGCCAATACCTGCTGCAAATAAGGCTAAGGTACCATTACGCATAAATATTCTTCTATCCATAAACAAGTTTTTTATTTTTTTTGAAATTCAGGTGAGCCAATGATAACACCTACTATCTGACTTAATGATGGAGGCGGGCTGCTGGTTTGTATGGGTTGAACCATATGTGTAGATACTTTGGCATCCATCTCTTGTATTGATGCATAATTATTGTGTTGGTTTGCGGCCTGTACTACTTTTTGATTCAAATCTTCATCATGAATTAAAGCTGATATGCGTTGAATGTTTTGTGTGTTATCTCTGGCCGGAAGCAGAATGGCACTATAAATTTTCAAAGCAGCATCTACACTTTCCGGTTCATGATTGTTATTTAAAGCAGGTAAGTTGATGTTAATGCCCGGTATTTTTTGCGATGCAAAAGCCAAACCAAAATTCATCCTGCTTAAAAGTGAACCGGTATTTATCCAATAATCTGCCCTGTCCGGAAATCCGGTAGGTGCCTGATAGTAATAAAATTTTTGTCCCATTTTATTACACCAGTTAAAAATTTGATAGGGCATATTTACTTGTGCATTGGTAGCTCTGATTGTACTAATGGCCAATGCAAAAGGCGATTTAATTTTAGCATGTTGGTTATTGGGATTCCAAAACTCAGGGCTATTGACCATGGTAATTAACATACTTTTTATACTGCCATTGGTTTTTAAGAATGCTTGTGTCATCTGCTGAATTAAAGCGGTAGAAGGGGTATCACTCACAAAATGCTTAGCCAGTTCAGCGGATATAAATTTTGCTGTGGCAGGTTGATGTGCCAGCATTTCCAAAGCGGTAATGCCCTCCTGATATCCGCCATTGGCGGGAAAATATTTGCCAAGAAATGTTTTGGGGCCTTCATCGTGTTTATTGGGGCGAAACAAAAAGCCGTTTTGTATAACAAAGCCACGTTTTTCTAATTGTTGTGGTGTTGTTTTTTCAATCAGTTGATAGGCAGGCCCGTTTTTAAATAGAGGGTATACACTCCAACCGGTGAGTATTTTGGCTAAAGTAGTTACATCTTGTTGGGTGTAACCACCATCAACACCCATGGTATGCAATTCCATTACCTCTCTGGCATAATTTTCATTCAATCCTTCTGATGCCCGTTTTTTGAATGTGTTATTGTCATTGTTGAGTGTTTGTGCCAATCGCTCCAAACGCTTTGCTTCTATGGGATTGTTATTGCTTACACTACCGGCATTGTCTAAATACGTTAACATAGCCGGGTGCTGTGCAGTTGCCAACAATAAAGCATCAAAATGATCGAGTACATGTGGCCGAATGGCATCGCGTTCAAAAGCCAGTACATAAGGGGTACAAACCGGTTTGGTAAGCGATACATTAAAATGATTGAACCAAAAATCGGTTAACACTTCTTGTAACTGATTGTTGCTATAGGCTGCTCTGACTATTTTTTGAACAATTAATTGTCGTTCTAATTCAGCAATGGGTTTAAAACCCTGTTGCTGCATAAAAGCTTTTAGTTTTTCGCGATAGGCTTGTTTGCTGATGCTGGTATCACCTTTCTCAATAATACCCATTTTTCTGGCCAATGCCACCACTTCGCCATTAATGGGGTAAGTGTTCACCATATCTTCTAATGAAAGATCAGGGGCATCTATATGTAATTCCTGTAATAGGTTGTTAACGGAAGTGTCTGATTCCTTTCCTGCTAACTGTTGATAAAACCAATGCTCAATTCCTTCTTTGGCAACGGCATCAACTTGCCCGGGTGTGGAACCAAAAGTAAATCGGTTCAACAAATAGGCTGCTGCCTGTTCTTTTGTAAAACCCATTTGGCGATAAGGAAACTTTTGTAGCGATTTTGTATGATCTTTATCTACAAACCCCACAACTGCTGCAAGTACTAAAACCAAAATGATTAAAAATCCTGCTTTTTTCTGTTGCATCATTCCAATATTTGTTCATTCAGATAGATTTTAAAACTCCCGGTTTAAAAAAAATATTTTGTTTATTGTGTTTTTCGGTAAAATAGGGGGTAAAAACGGTGTTTTTTGCTTATAATTTTTTTTCCGTAGTGCCTATTGAAATTGCATTTGTTATCTTGCAATTTGTATGGAAAATTTTATAGTTTCGGCTCGCAAGTATCGCCCACAAAATTTTAATATGGTAGTGGGCCAGAAACATATTACCACTACTTTAAAAAATGCCATTAAAAATAACCAAATTGCACATGCTTTTTTGTTTTGTGGTCCACGGGGGGTAGGCAAAACCACCTGTGCCCGTATTATGGCTAAAACCATCAATTGTACCAATCCAACTCCTGAGGGAGAGGCTTGTAATACCTGTGGCAGTTGTGTTTCGTTCGATGCGGGTAATTCCATGAACATTCATGAATTAGATGCTGCCAGCAATAATTCAGTAGAAGATATCAGAAACCTGGTAGAACAGGTACGTTTTGCCCCACAGGCCGGGAAATATAAAGTGTATATAGTAGATGAGGTACATATGTTAAGTTCCAGCGCCTTCAATGCCTTTTTAAAAACCTTAGAAGAACCTCCTTCTTACGCCATCTTTATTTTGGCTACCACTGAAAAACATAAAATTTTACCCACCATTCTTTCCCGCTGTCAGATATTCGATTTTAAAAGAATAACCCTACAAGATACGGTTGAACATTTAGAGGAAATTATTGAAAAAGAAAATATATCTGCAGAAAAAACTGCTTTACAGCTTATAGCACAAAAAAGCGAAGGCTGTATGCGCGATGCCCTAAGTATATTAGATAAAATTGTCAGTTTTACGAATGGTATATTAACCTATCAAAATACGGTAGAGCACCTCAATATTTTAGATGATGATTACTATTTTAAGTTATTAGATGCTTTGTACAAACAAGATATGGCGGGTGCCATGCTGTTGTATGAAGAAATAAATCAAAAAGGTTTTGAAGGCGATTTGGTGCTCAATGGCTTTGCTACTTTTATTAGAAATTTATTGGTGTGCAAAGATGCCCGTGCTGCTGTGTTATTAGATGTATTAGAAGGCAAGCAGGAAATATATGCTGTTACAGCTCAGGCCATTAATGCTTCTTATTTAATTAGTGCCTTAAATATTTTGAATGAAGCAGAAATTCAATTTAAAATGGCGCGTAATAAAAGGCTGCATGTGGAGTTGTGCCTCATTAAGCTTAGCTTTTTACAACAAGCCCTGCAACTATCTTCTGAGCAGGGAACCGTTGTAAAAAAAAAATTAACGGATAGGCCAATTGCTATACAGCAAAAAAATATTCCACAATACACTGTTCCTAAATTAGCTTCACCTGCTGCTCAGTTAGTGATTAGGAGTGAACAACCTGCTAAAACTATTGCTGCACCTTTGCCTAAAGTAATGGTGGAGGAACCAAAAACGCCTGCTACCAGAAAAATAATTAAAGAAACGTCGTCTAATGACAGTAAAAAAAATCTTTTAGATATTTTAAGGGCCAAGGTAAAGGAAGATGTAAACGTTTTAGAAGTGCAGGAGGCTGAGGATTTGAATCTGGAAAAATTAAAAAACTGCTGGAATGATTATTGTGAAAAATTACAACAAGATGGTGGCAAGCCCGCTACTGTTGGTACTTTAAAAATGGCCCAATTAGCACTGACAGATGAGCTTAGTTTTTCTGTAACTGTTCAGGCGCTAACACAACAAAAATTTATTGAACAGGAAAAAATGCAGTTAACTGATTTTATTCAGCAGGCATTTAATAACCGCGGCATTCGTTTCACTATTTTGGTTGAACATACCATTCCGGATGCAATACCCGATCAGCTTTCATTAAACAGCAATCAACGATTTGAAAAATTAGCCGAAAAATATCCTTTATTAAAAGATTTGAAGGAGCGATTGCGGTTAGACTTGGATTTATAATCATATGAAACCGTAGCTTAGTTCAGTGGAATAGTACCTGTAATGAAAAATGATACTATTGTTATACCAACTACGGCGATAACTGCTAATAACATTATAAATTTTGCATTGCGTATGCCCTCATCGTCTTTATGATGTATGGCTTTATACAAAACAACAATACCATAAAATAATACAAAGAATGCTGCTGCAAAAAGCATGGTATAAAAATAGTAAATGGCACCTGTAGCATTCAATATCATCTGCCTGCTTTTTTAGAAAGCTGATAGTTGTTTTTGTGCAACCATTGTAATACTTTCTCGCGCTGGTCGCCCTGAATAATCATTTCTGCATCTTTTACACTGCCACCTGTGCCACAATATTGTTTCAGTTGTTTACCCAATAAAGTACAATTATCTTCTGATCCAATAAAACCTTTTATGATGGTAACTGTTTTACCACCCCGGTGCTTCGTATCTAAATGAATGGTTAGTTTCTGTTTTTCCGGTGGCAGTGTTTCCTTTGTTTCATTGTCGTGTTCAAATTGAAATTGAGGGTTTGTGCTGTATACAAAACCTCTTATATCTGTTTTGTTTTTTTTGCTCATATCAACTTAGCTTTTAAACTTAAATCTACACTTTTAGCCTGGTGAATTAATCCGCCTACGCTAATATAATCCACACCAGTTGCAGCATAGCTTTCAATATTATTTAAATTGATTCCACCACTGGCTTCGGTTTCAAATTGCTGCTCAATTATTTGCAAAGCTTCAGTAATTTGTAAGGGTGTAAAATTGTCTAATAAAATTCTGAATATTTTTCCTTTTCCTAGTTTACAAATAGTTGTTACATCAGCCATATTTCCGGCTTCGATTTCAACTTTTAAATCCGGACATTTTTGCTGAACATATTGCCATGCAAGGTGAATAGCATTTTCAATACCACCGGCATAATCAATATGGTTGTCTTTTAACATCAGCATATCAAATAAACCAAAACGGTGATTGGTACCGCCGCCAATTCTAACTGCTTCTTTTTCCAATAATCTGAAATTAGGAGTAGTTTTTCTGGTATCTAATAATTTAGAAGGATAGGGTTTTATTTTTTCTGCAAAGGCATGTGTTAAGGTGGCAATTCCACTCATTCTTTGCATACAATTCAATACTAATCTTTCACAGGTTAGAATGGTATGAACTGATGCTGTTACTTCAAATGCTTCTTCACCGGGTTGCATGGTGGTGCCATCTTCTTTAAATATGTTGAAAGCAGCAGTAGGTTCAACAAAATGAAAAATTTTTTGTGCAATGGCAACACCGGCTAAAATGCCTGCTTCCTTTATTTTTAAAACTGCTTTACCTTTTGCCTGTTTAGGAATGCAGGAAAGAGTAGTGTGATCGCCTTCACCAATATCTTCATTCAAAGCTTCTGCAATCAGGTGGTTTAATCTATCCTCATAATTGATCATGTTGGCAATATAATGTGTTTCATAAAAAAAGCCCTCAAAAATATTTGAGAGCTTTATGCGAATTGGGTTGAACGCTTTAATTAATTCTAACAGATATAATTTGATGATGCCCGTCTTTATTTCTCAATAACAAGGTAATATTATATCCCCTGTTTTTCCCATTCAATTTTCCCGCCATATACATGGTAGTTCCGGCTTCCCGTTGTGATGTAAGGTCAAAACCATGAATACCGGCATCATTAAAAAATGTTCTTAATGCAATTCCTGCCTGGTTTTTTCCTATGTTTTTAACTTCTTCTTTCCCTGGTAAGGTTAAATCTATATAACTGTCAAAATATCCGGATACACTTTCTGCATTAGCGCTTTTCAGGGCATTCACAATTTCCGATACATCACTCTGTACCGTAAATGAAGCCATTACCACTCCTAAACCCATTAGTAATAGAAATTTTTTCATAATGCTGAATTTATACAATAAGCTGCACTAAAAACATGCCAAATAAAATGTTTAACGAAAGTTAAAGTTAGGGGTACAAGGGTGAAATAACAAATTGAATACCTTTGTAGCTATGAGCAAGAAAGCAATATTAATTATTATGGATGGATGGGGGCTTGGCAAAAACAAACATACCGATGCCATTCAACAGGCTAATGTGCCATTTGTTACTTCCCTATACAATCAATACCCGCATACCAC
>JAKAKY010000071.1 GCA_021824365.1 Bacteroidota bacterium
ACTGCAGCTATTGCACATGTGGATGAAGTGCAAAGCAATTACTCCCGAATTAACATGTAAATAATATTTTATATAAATAAATTTCTTATCTTATGCTATTTAATAAAGTATTCAGCGATTTTACCTCATCCGCAGTTAAAGTATTCAATAGATTATCTATCTCATGAATTTTGGTTTCAAGTCTTAATAAAACCTGCAACCCTTCTTCCGTTAAACAAATAGCTACTTTACGTTTATCATGTTCAGCCATACGTTTCTCCACTAATTTTTTTACTACTAATCTGTCCACCATCCTGCTGGTATCACTCATTTTATCTAACATCTGCTCTCTAATCTGCATGGTTGAAATCGGCCTGTCACTGGCCTGAACAATGCGTAAAATATTATATTGCTGCGAGGTAATATCTTCCGGCAATAAAAACTGCCTGATTCTTTCCTGCAACCAGTTAGAAGTAAAAATAATATTTACAATGGCTTTATGGTACTCATTCCGAAAGCGCAACTGCGGTATTTCCTGTTCAATATCCATAAATAATAATTGGTAATTTATTTTAATCTTCCCAAACCTTAAGCCCTTCACTGCAATTGGCACAAATATCAATATTTTTTCTGCTTTGCATAATGGCCGTTCTAAATTGGCGATAATTTTCGTTTTGCCAGGTTTCTTTAAAACTTTGAGTAGCTAAATTGCCTAACTGGTGTTGCGCATCTTTATCAAAACAGCAAGGCACCACCAATCCATCCCAGGTAATTACATTGGCATGCCACAACTTCCAACAATAATTACCTAACCCGCTTTTCACCACACGTTTACCCGATTTATCATTTTTATATCGGCTATATTTTTCAATGGTCGGAATTAATTGATGGGGATCATTTTCAAAATCATACACCTGTGCTGTTTTAAACCGAACCTGATCTACGCCCACTTCTTTACCCAATTGTTTAATGGCTTCTATTTGGTGTTCATTCGGTTTTACCACCAAAAACTGAAAAAATACAAATGGTGTTTTACTGTTTAACGCTTTTTTCCATTTTACAATATGCTTAGCGCCTTCAATCACTTTTTCTAATTTGCCGCCTACCCGGTATTGCTGATATACATCCTGCGTAGAACCATCAATTGAAATAATGAGCCTGTCTAATCCGCTTTCCACCGTTTTTCGGGCTTTTTCATCGGTTAAATAATGCGCATTGGTAGATGTAGCAGTATATATGCCTTTACTGTGGGCATACTGTACCATTTCTAAAAAAGAAGGATTTAAATAAGGCTCACCCTGAAAATAAAAAATAAGGTACAACAATTCCTTGTGTATCTCATCAATGGTTTTTGTAAAAAAACGGCTGTCTAACATACCCGTTGGGCGGGTAAATTCCCGCATACCACTGGGACATTCGGGGCAACGCAGGTTACAGGAAGTAGTAGGCTCAAACGAAATAGAAATAGGCAAACCCCATTGTACCGGCTTACCCAACAAACGGCTAATTCGATAACTGCTCCATACTTTAGCTGCATTCCACAGGCGAGTTGGGGTAAGCTTACTGATTAAATTCAGACTGTCATTTAAATTAAAGTACGGCATAATGGATGTAAAAATAAGTTCATTCCTGTTAAAATGCCATTTATATTCAACATGTTCCCCTATTCGAAAAATGATTTTGATTTTTTATGGTATGAATATGTCATTTTTGTAACGCAATTTTGCAGTAAGCATGGCAAAGAAAAAGAAGAAGAAAACATCGGCATTTGCATGGATAATCACCGGCATTTTCTTAGCAATGCTGCTATTAGTAATGTATTTATTAAAACAGGAAAAAAATACACCCGTTCCTATAGAATTTACGTATGATGCTGATTTTGGCATACCACTACCCGATAATTATACTATTCACGGCATTGATGTAAGTGTACACCAAAGTAATATTAGATGGGGTATGGTGAAAAACACCCATTCAGCCAGTATTGCCATTGGCTTTGTATTTATTAAAGCAACAGAAGGGTTTTCAGATGCAGATAAACAGTTTAGTAAAAACTGGCAACAATTAGCTCAATTTGGCATTGTGCGTGGTGCCTATCACTTTTTCATTGCTACTAAAAACGGTGCACAACAGGCACAAAATTTTATACGCACCGTTCAGCTGCAAACAGGCGATTTACCGCCTGCTGTAGATGTGGAAGAATTGTATGGTGTGCCTCCTGCGCAACTCAAAAAACGACTGAAAGATTACCTGCAAACCATAGAAGATTTTTATAAAGTAAAACCCATTATTTACACCTATGCCAGTTTTTACGAAAGCTATTTAGGCAAAGATTTTGATGCTTACCCACTTTGGGTAGCACATTATAAAGAACCCCAACAACCGCGTATTCAACGTTCCTGGCAATTTTGGCAACACAGTAATGAAGGCCATATTAGCGGCATTAAAACCAAAGTAGACTTTAATGTATTTAATGGCGACTCCACCGCTTTTAGAGCAATACTACTGCAGTGACATTATCCCTATTAACATTTAGCAGAAATAAAAACTGATATCTGTCATAATTACCATTGAGAAACGTCATATTCTCTCCCGCTTTACTGCAATAATTTGCAATAAAAAGGGAGTAAGATGAGATTGAGTTTCTTAAATAAATGGTTAGAAGGGCCACTAACACTGGAAGGTTCGTGTAATTTAATAATGGTAGAGCACCATCCCATGATATTGGAAATGCTGGCACAATCCAAACACCAATTAGAAATACTATTACATTCAGGAAAATACTACACCACCCTGTCACCGCAATTAAGCCGGAAACTATTTCAAATTAACAGGAAAATTGGCCAATACATCCGGGCCGAACAAGAATATTTTTTTCCTTACCTGAAAAAACAATCCAATCAGGAATCGAATTGTGATGAGCACATTTTGAATACACATCTGTTAGAAAGTATGCAGGAAAAACATGATTTATTTACCAAAGCACTGCAACATCAAAGAAAAATAGTGAATAACTACATGATCAAAAAAGATTGGGATGGCGATTTAAAAAACTACATCAACCACCTGTTTTTGTTGGACAAGAAAATTCTGTTCTGGATTGAATTAGAAAGAAAAAAATTATATCCCCATCTCATTAAAACTACCAAAAATCATGAGTAACCCGTTTACCGGCACTGCTACTGCCTGCTATCATTGTGGAGAAGACTGTGGCACTGAGCCCATTCAGGCCTACAATAAAAATTTTTGTTGCGAGGGTTGTAAATCAGTATATGAAATATTGAACAAAACCGGCATGTGCGATTATTATGCCATTAATAATAATCCCGGTAATAGTCAAAAAATTAAAGTACGCCATAATCAGTTTGCATTTTTAGATGACGAATCTGTACAGAAAGCCCTTACCGTTTTTAAAGATAGTACCCAAACCCATGTTACCTTTTATTTGCCCCACATGCACTGCAGCAGTTGTTTGTGGCTGATTGAAAACCTACACCGGCTCAATGAAAATATTATTAGCAGCAAAGTAAATTTTACCCGTAAAGAAGCAGATATTGTTTTTAACCACTCCCAAACATCTATGCGCAAAGTGGCTGAATTGCTCACTTCTATTGGTTATGAACCCTACATCAGCCTGCAGAATTTACAGCAACAAAAACCGCGTATAAACCGATCAAAAATTTATAAATTAGGCGTAGCCGGTTTTTGTTTTGCCAATATCATGCTGCTAAGTTTTCCGGAATATTTGGGTATTGATGATAAAGAAAAAAACTTAATAAACCTGTTTCGTTACATGAGTGTTTTACTTAGCCTGCCGGTAGTATTGTATGCAGCAACAGAATTTTATAACAGTGCCTTTAAAAGTTTACGACACAAATACCTGAACATAGATATACCTATTGTTTTCGCTATTTGGGTAACTTTTATTAGAAGCATGGTTGAAATTTTTACCAATACCGGTAGCGGATACTTAGACAGTATGTGTGGCATTGTTTTCTTTATGCTGGCAGGTCGCATTTTACAGGATAAAACCTATGAACAGCTTAATTTTGACAGAGATTATACCGCCTATTTTCCCATAGCAGTATCACGCATCAACAATAACAAAGAAGAAATTGTAACCCTACCCAATATTCAGTTAGATGATACATTGCTCATTCACCACCAGGAACTAATACCTGCCGATGGCATTTTAACCAAAGGAAAAGCTTTAATTGATTATAGTTTTGTTACCGGTGAAAGTTTACCCATTGAAAAACAAATGGGCGAAATGATTTATGCCGGTGGTAAACAATTGAACAGTAATATAGAATTGTTGGTGATAAAAGAAGTAGCACAAAGTTATTTAACCAAACTATGGAACCGCAGTACATTTAAAGTAGCAGAACAAAAAGCCAAACACTCGTTTGTTGATGCGCTTAGCCGTTATTTTACCTGGATTGTATTTGCCATAGCTGCCATTGCAGGCCTGTATTGGTATATACACGATGTTTCCAAACTATGGCAGGCAGTAACAGCCGTGTTAATAGTTGCCTGTCCATGTGCGTTATTACTGAGTAATACCTTTACCAATGGCACTATTTTACGCCGCTTAGGTAAAAATAATTTTTACCTGCGCAATGCCACTACTATTGAAGCCATTGCAAAAGTAGATTATATCGTTTTCGATAAAACAGGCACATTAACTACCGGACGTTATGAAAATATAACATATAATGGTATACCGCTGACGGAATCATTAAAAATAAAAATTGCCACTTTAACAGCACAATCAACACATCCTTTAAGCAAAGCCATTGTACAATGGTTAAAAGCAAGCGGTAGCACAAAAATAACAGGTTACCGGGAAGTACCGGGAATGGGCATTGAAGGCATGGTAGAAGAAGAATGGATAGCCATTGGCGCAAAACAATTTATTACAAAAGAGGAAGCCGGTGCAGATGATGCATCAACCGTTTACCTTGCTGTGGAAGGAACCACTATCGGAAAATTTATTTTCAAAAATAGTTACCGGCCCGGACTGCATGGGTTAAGCAAACAATTACAAAAAAAATATGCCTTAGCAGTATTGAGCGGCGATAATTCAGGTGAAAAAAGTTTTCTGCAAACCCTATTAGGATTTAAAGCAGTTACTTTATTCCATCAAAAACCCAACGATAAATTACAGTTTATTGAACAACTGCAAAGTCAGGGCCATACCGTTATGATGGTGGGTGACGGGCTAAATGATGCCGGTTCTTTACAACAAGCCAATGTAGGTATTGCGATTTCTGAAAACAGCAACAATTTTACACCTGCCAGCGATGTTATTTTAGATGCTGCACAATTACACCACCTGCCGGCATTTATTCAATTAGCTAAAGCCAACAGATGGATTATTATGACGGCATTTGCTGTATCAATTATATATAATATTATAGGAATATATTTTGCAGTACAAGGCACCCTGTCGCCCATGATTGCAGCCATATTAATGCCAGCCAGTACCATTAGCATTGTATGCATTACCTACGGATTAAGCAATTTGTATGCAAAAAAATTAAAATTAAAATGATACCGGCATTTGTATTTCATGGCATCGCCTGTTGCGTCGCAATCACTTCATCTGCCCTGCAATGGGCAGCAATAACCGAAAAAATGAACATTTCAATCAAAATATGACAAAAATCATCTACGCTGTTGATGAATGTCATATTCTGCGGTACCCCGTTAAAATACTTTTGAAATCAATTAAACCAGGTTTTGTGAGTGTAATAGTTGTGTTATTAATTGCCAGTATTTCTGTTGCAGCGCTTTTTTTGGCTGCCTTTTTATGGAGCGTTAAAAGCGGGCAGTATAATGATGAAGCCAGTCCGCCTATCCGAATTCTTTTTAATGATGCAACCATTACCGAAACCAACAAAAGTGATGAAACAAATACCAATAACGATCAAAAAACTGACATCATCCCATAAAACCATTTACTTAAACACAAACACCAGCCGTTTATGCAATTAGAGAAGTTTTATTACGATAACAAAATTGTAAAAATGTTTGCCTATGCCACCCTATTCTGGGGCATTATTGGCATGCTTGCAGGATTATGGGCCGCTATCGACCTCTATTATCCTGCTGCCAATCTGGGCTTACCTTACACCACATTTGGAAGAATGCGCCCCGTACACACCAATGCAGTCATATTTGCATTTGTGGGCAATGGTATTTTCATGGGCGTATATTACTCATTGCAACGTTTATGTAAAGCCAGAATGTTTAGTGATGCACTCAGTAAATTCCACTTCTGGGGATGGCAACTGATTATTGCATTTGGTGCTTTAACCTTGTTAATGGGTTATACTACCGGTAAAGAATATGCCGAATTAGAGTGGCCATTAGATATTGCCATTACCATTGTTTGGGTAATTTTTGGCATCAATATGTTTGGTACTATCATAAAACGCCGCGAAAGCCATTTATATGTAGCCATCTGGTTTTATATTGCTACATGGGTTACGGTTGCCATGCTACATATTGTCAACTCTTTTGAAATTCCCTTTTCGCTCATAAAAAGTTATAGCTGGTATGCCGGTGTGCAAGATGCACTGGTGCAATGGTGGTATGGCCACAATGCAGTTGCCTTCTTTTTAACTACCCCCTATCTGGGCATTATGTATTATTTTCTGCCAAAAGCAGCGAACAGGCCCATTTATAGTTACCGCCTTTCCATTATCCACTTTTGGGCTTTAATATTTTTATATATCTGGGCAGGCCCACACCATTTACTATATACCGCATTGCCCGATTGGGCTCAAAGTTTGGGAACCGTTTTTAGTGTAATGCTGCTATTGCCCAGTTGGGGTGGTATGCTCAATGGTTTATTTACATTACGAGGTGCATGGGATAAAGTACGTGAAGACCCTGTTCTAAAATTCATGGTAGTGGCTGTTACCTGCTATGGTATGGCCACTTTCGAAGGCCCTATGCTCAGTTTAAAAAGTGTCAATGCCATTTCGCATTTTACTGACTGGACTATTGCTCACGTACACATTGGTGCCCTGGGTTGGAACGGGTTTTTAACTTTTGGTGTATTATATTGGCTGATTCCACGCATTTTTAATACCCCATTGTATTCAAAAAAATTAGCCACTACCCACTTTTGGATTGGCACCATTGGTATTGTGTTATATGCGGTACCGCTATATTGGGCTGGTTTTACACAAGCTTTAATGTGGAAACAATTTACACCCGATGGACATTTAAAATATCAGTTCTTAGAAACCGTAACGCATATACTCCCTATGTATATTACCCGTAGTATTGGTGGCACATTGTACTTAACCGGTACCTTCATTATGGTGTATAATTTATGGAAAACCATAGCTGCCGGAAAATTAGTGGCTAATGAAGCTGCCGAAGCGCCCGCTTTACCTAAAATATTAGAAACACATAGTAAACAATATTGGCACAGGTGGATTGAAGCCCGCCCCATTCAAATGTTGATTTTTAGCTTAATAGCAGTAGCCATAGGAGGTATTATAGAAATGGTACCAACATTCTTAATTAAAAGTAACTTACCCACCATTGCGTCAGTAAAACCATATACACCGCTTGAATTGCAGGGAAGAGATATTTATGTAAGAGAAGGATGTTATCTCTGCCACTCACAAATGATTAGGCCATTTAGAGATGAAGTAGCCCGCTACGGCGAATACAGCAAAGCCGGTGAATTTGTATACGACCATCCTTTTCAATGGGGTAGTAAACGTACCGGACCCGATTTAGCACGTATTGGCGGTAAATATCCTGATAGCTGGCATTTTAACCACATGTTAGATCCCCGCTCAATGAGCCCGGGTTCTATTATGCCCACCTATGGATGGTTGTTCGATAATAAAATAGACACTGCTATTACACCCGCTAAAATAAGGGCCATGCAAACATTGGGCGTTCCATATCCGGCAGGTTATGATAAAGTAGCGAATAAAGATTTAGAAGCACAGGCAAAAAGTATCAAAGAAACGTTGAAGAAAGACAAGATTGAGATTAGCAGTAATGCTGAAATAATAGCCCTGATTGCTTATTTACAAAGAATGGGTACTGATATAAAAGCACAATCGGCTGCTAACGGTAATGAATCAACCGGCATGAATGCACAATAACCTTTAAAAACCTGTAAGATGAAATTTATCAATTATTTGGAAAAAATTATGGGCGTAGATGTATACGCTTTATCATCCTTCTTAATCTTCTTCCTGTTTTTTATAGGCGTTGCATTATGGGTGTGGAAGGCAGATAAAAAAACCATGCAGCAAATCAGTCATATACCGCTGGAAGATGATTCTAATTATTACTAAAGCCAAAATGTTCATCACAACAAAACAAACACTACAATGAACGCAAATTTCAACAAAACCAGAAGCAATAAATGGCTATTAACCCTACTGGCTTTTCTGCCGGTTGGTGCATTTGCAGCCGGGCCTCCACAGCCTTCTTCTCTATCACTGCCTGTTACGCAATTAATGGTAGTCATTATTATTTTTCTACTTATAGCCATTGTGCTCTTAGCCAATGTGCTGGTAGGAGCAGCAAAAATTAAATTACAGGAAGAAAAAGCTGCCACCGAAAAAAAGAAAAACAATAATACACCTGCTTTAATGATGATTGGGGCAATGAGCTTACTTAGCCTCAATGCCTTTGGTGCTGATAATCCAACACCTGAAACTGTTACACCTGCCAGTTATGGCGGATTAACACCGGTGGGCTATTTTACCCTGGCAGGTGTGGTATTGCTGGAATTATTGATTTTATTACTATTGATTTACAATATCAAATTTCTGCTGCGTAAACAACGTACCGGCATTGCTGAAAGGGAAGATACTGTAGCATTAGCGCATAAACCCAATGCCTTTAAAACCTGGTGGGCGAATATTAACCGCTTTAAACCCATTAAAGAAGAAGCAGAAATAGATTTGGGTCATGATTATGATGGCATCAGAGAGTTAGATAACAGACTCCCACCCTGGTGGTTGTATGGATTTTATGCCAGTATTATTTTTGCCGGTATTTATTTGGTGCGTTACCATGTATTGCATAGTGCTCCCCTCAGTAAAGAAGAATTACAAATATCATTGGCAAAAGCCGAAGCAGAAAAACAGGCTTATTTAAAAAAATCAAAAGCCAATATAGATGAAAATACCGTAAAATATTTAACTGACCCCGCCGATTTAGAAGCGGGTAAACAAATATTTACCACAACCTGTACTGCCTGTCATTTGGCTGATGGTGGTGGTTTGGTTGGGCCAAATCTTACAGACGATTATTGGTTACACGGCTGTAGTATACAAGATATTTTTAAAAGCATTAAATATGGCTGGCCCGAAAAAGGTATGAAGAGTTGGAAAGATGATTACTCCCCCCTGCAAATTGAACAAATTGCCAGCTACGTAAAAAGCTTACACGGTACCAAACCCAAAACACCTAAAGAGCCGCAAGGCACGCTATGTACCGACCAGGGCAGTGCAACTACAACAGATTCAACACAAAAATCGGCAGCAGCCATTCAATAGCATTTTAAACACCCATTTGTGTGAGTAAAGAAACAGCACATATTAACGAACCGGTTTCAGAAGGATTTCGGGATAGAATTGCAACAGTAGATGAAGCAGGAAAACGCAAATGGGTGTATGCTTATAAACCCAAAGGAAAATTCTATAACATCAGAACCTGGTTGAGTGTTTTTTATTTTATTATTTTCTTTGGTACACCCTTCATTCAAATAGATGGCAGGCCTTTATTCCTATTTAATATTCCCGAAGGAAAATTTATTCTGTTTACTAAAATTTTCTGGCCACAGGATTTTTTCATCTTCGGTTTAACCATGATTACGTTTGTATTTTTTGTGGTTTTGTTTACAGCCGCATTTGGCCGGCTTTTCTGTGGCTGGGCTTGTCCACAAACCAATTTTATGGAAATGATGTTCCGTAAAATTGAGTTTTTGATTCTTGGCGATGCACCTGCACAAAGGCAACTCAGTAATGCACCATGGACCGGCCATAAAATATTTAAAGTAAGCTTAAAGCATGTTTTTTTTTATTTGCTCTCTTTCATCATTGCCAACTTTTTCTTAGCCTATATTATTGGCATACCGGCACTAATAAAAATTATCACTGAACCGGTATCCGAACATTTGGCAGGTTTTACTTCCATTCTTGTATTTAGTGGCGTATTTTATGGGGTATATGCGTTTTTCAGAGAACAGGCCTGCACCGTTGTTTGCCCTTATGGCCGCCTGCAAAGTGTATTGCTCGATAAAAATTCAATGATTGTTGCCTACGATTACAAAAGAGGAGAACCCCGGGGCAATACCAAAAAATTACATACCGATCAGTTAGGTGATTGTATTGATTGTTTTCAATGCGTAAAGGTTTGTCCAACCGGTATTGATATACGCAATGGCGTACAAATGGAATGTGTAGGCTGTACAGCCTGCATAGATGCCTGTGATAATGTAATGGATAAAATTGGCAAACCAAAAGGATTAATTCGGTATGCATCAGAAAACTCTATTGCCAACAGTATCCCCTTAACATATACCTCCAGAATGAAGTTTTATACCGCATTATGTGCCATTGTATTGCTTATATTAGGTAGCATTCTGGCCACCAGAAAAGACGTAGATGCTACCATCATTCGCACTCCGGGCATATTATATCAGGAAAGAGGAACTGACAGTATTTCCAACTTATACAATATTAAAGTGGTGAATAAGACTACCAAAAATGTACAATTGCGATTGCAATTGCACGATATAACCGGCAAAATTGATATTATTGGTAAACCCTATGTTTTAGTGCCCAAAGAAGGCCAGGGATCCGGTGAATTTTTTATTACACTACCCAAAAATGTTATCAAAGAAAGATCATCACACATTAAAATTGATTTAATGGCGGATGATAAAAAAATAGCCGCATTAAAAACAAATTTTTTAGGGCCTGTTAATGATTAAAATAATTAATTATGAATTGGGGATTTAAAATTACCGCAGTATTTATAAGCTTTACCTTACTCATCGGTTTTTTGGTATACAAATCTGTGCACACCAAAATAGATTTAGTAAGCACCGATTACTATAAAGAAGAATTACGCTTTCAGCAACAAATTGATGGCACGCATAATGCTAATTTGCTTTCAGCAGTAAAAGTGTTACAAACAGACAGTACCATTGTAATTGTTTTTCCGCCTGAATTAAAAGGAAATGCGATTGAAGGTGAAGCCTGGTTTTATTGTAAAACCAATGCTGATTTTGATAAAAAATTTCCTATCAAAGCAAATGAAAGTGGTATGATGATCTTAGCCAAGAAACCTTTACTCAAAACAAATTATGCGTTGAAATTAAAATGGGTTTCAAATAACAAAGATTATTATTCTGAACAGCCGGTAAATATTGAGTAATGCAATGGGCATTCATCATATCAGGTTTCACATTAGGCTTACTAAGTAGTTTTCATTGTGTAGGTATGTGTGGCCCTATTGCGTTTGCGCTGCCACTTCCACAACAAAACTTCTATAAAAAAACCGCCGGTATTTTACTCTACAATACCGGGCGCATAATTACCTACAGCAGTATGGGTATTATTTTTGGTTATATTGGAAGAGTCATTTCCATTGCCGGATTTCAACAATATTTTTCCATTAGCATGGGTTTGGTGATACTCTTATATGTAAGCATCCCCTATTTCAGCAAACATATTTTTCGCATAGCCTGGTTAAATGGTTTTACTTTTTGGATACAAACCTATTTAGGTAAATTATTGCAAACAAGAAAGCTCAATAATTTATTATTCATCGGAATTTTAAATGGTCTTTTACCATGTGGCATGGTATATTTTGCCATTGCTGGTTCATTAGCAGCGGGTTCTGTCATCAACGGATGGGGCTTTATGATTGCTTTTGGGTTGGGCACCCTGCCTTTTATGGCTTTATTGTCTTTTTTTGGTTTTATCATTAACATCCATACACGTAATTATCTCAAAAAAATAATTCCCTACGCATTGGGAATTATGGCTATCTTATTGATTATCAGGGGAATGAATCTGGGTATACCCTACTTAAGCCCTTATTTTAACAGCACTTCAGGAAATGCGATATCCTGTCACTAAAATCATTAACATTTTATTGTTAAACCATTGACATTTCTTTCAGTCTTTAATTCAGACATTTGTGTTGTGAATGTGGTGAATGAATATTAATTTAGAACTATAAAATAAAAAACAATATTAAAATATCAATTAGGCAAGTAGTCAATTTTCTCATAAGCAGTTAGTTTTGGTTGCGGCCCCGATTTCCATCGGGGCCAATCTTTTTATAGTACCCCATACTATTTTTTTCTTTGCCATAGCCAGGCTAATAAACAACCTGCCGCATCTGCCACCATATCATCTACATCAAATGAACGATGCGGTATCCAATATTTCTGAATAAACTCTATCAAAATTCCATACGCAATCCCCGCCAGCACAATCCATACCATTCGTCGCAATCTTTTACGGTAGTCAGCAATCGTATTGGCGAATAAAAATACCCATCCAAAAAACAGGATAATATGAATCAGTTTATCTATATGCCATTGTTCTATCCAGCTAATATCGGGCAAATCATTACCGGGCAAACATAAAAGCAGTGTAGTTGTAAGCAACCAAATAATAGCAGCAATGAGGCAGTAATCAGTTCGTTTCAATAAATTGTTTTTACAAAAATAAGGGAGCCATAAAAATAGCTCCCCTTCCATCTGAAAAACCCCTGCTATGCAATCAGCAGGAATCATTATCCTCATGGTATTACATACGAAAAAAGCGCACCAACAGATGCGCCTTTAACAGGAAAATTGTTTACCCTATCAATTGCTATCTACCCGGATATTTTACCAAGAACATAGAGTTGATCTAAATGTGGGGCGGGACTGCCTCCTTTATTTTCCAAAGTAATGGCAAATGCCTGCGCATCGGGAATGGTTTTTAATTTACACAAACCACTACAATCGGCACTCAATAATCCGGCGTCCACCGGTTTCCCGTTTACCAATGCCCATAACTGGTATTGCTTATTCTCCGGTGCCTGCGGCAAACGATTGGGCAACAAATACACTTCTTTCGATTGTTTATCCCAAAACACAGTGGCTAAATTGTCTTCTTTTCCTTTAATACCGGGCATCGATACTTTCAACATATTCGGGTCGCTCATTAACTGCATACTGTTGTATATGTCTAATGCCTTTGTTTTGTAAATATTCAATCCGGCCTCTAATGAATTTCTTTCATTCACCAATGCCAGGTATTGGTTTTGTAACTGATTTACCTTGTTAAAAAAATAAATATTTAATCCGGCACTGGCCAC
>JAKAKY010000267.1 GCA_021824365.1 Bacteroidota bacterium
AACAGATATGTTAGGCGATTTAATGACTTCTGTTCAACCCATTGAGGTAAAAATATTTGGAAACGATCAGTCAAAGTTGCAGGAATTATCACGTCAGGTAGCTGCCGTATTGAATACCGTTCAGGGTACCGCCGATGTTTTTGATGGAATTGTGATTGCCGGGCCATCTGTGATAGTTACACCTAACTATACCGCATTGGCGCAATATGGCATAACACCTGCCAGCTTTCAATACCAATTGCAAAGTGCATTAGAAGGTAATATTGCGGGTAGTGTATTCGATAAAGAACAATTGAGCAACATTCGTTTCATTTATCCCAACAGTGCCAAACTATCCGTAGCACAGGTTAAACAAACACTCATCTTTCTTCTCAATGGCAAAAGAATACCTATTACCAATTTAGCTACTGTTGCATTAAGCAATGGCGATGCAGAAATTCAAAGAGAAAATCTGCAAAATATGGGTGTGGTAACTGCACGTTTAGATAACCGCGATTTGGGTAGTACCATGCAGGAAATTCAGCAGAAGGTAGCCACAAAAGTAGCATTACCCCAGGGTTATTTTATTAGTTATGGCGGTGCTTATGCCGAACAACAACAATCGTTTAAAGAATTACTGATTATATTAATTACAGCCAGTTTACTGGTGTTTGGCGTCATCTTGTTTTTATTTAGGGATGTAAAAATTGCATTGATTATTATTTTGGTGGCGGTATTGGGAATAAGCGGTAGTTATTTGGCTTTATACCTAACCAATACGCCTTTAAATGTAGGTAGTTATACCGGGCTCATTATGATTGTGGGTATTATTGGTGAGAATGCCATATTTACCTATTTGCAGTTTCGCGATTCATTAAAAGGTAAAACCAATATAGGTAGAGTAGATGAAGCCATTATTTATTCCATTTCTACCCGGTTAAGGCCCAAATTAATGACGGCGTTGGGCGCTATTATTGCTTTAACGCCTTTGGCGCTCGGTATTGGTACCGGAGCACAAATGCACCAACCCTTAGCCATTGCTGTAATTGGCGGATTTATTGTAGCATTGCCTTTGTTATTGGTAGTGTTACCAAGCTTGTTGCATTTGTTATATAAGAATAGTAAACCTTTGGTACAGGAAGAAGAAATGTAGAATATAAAAAACAGAATTCTGTTATGGTAATTTCATAAAAAAGAGGCTTTCTCTTGCTTTTGAGATAGCCTCTTTTAATTTGAGCCAATTATGAAAATGGATATTTTGTATTGGGCTCAATTTTTTTATTTGTTGTGAATTACCTTTATCAGGAAATTTAAAATTGAGTTGAAAATCCAAAATAATAACTTCTTCCAATGGAAGGAATAATACCTGGTCCAGGATATTCATCAGTTCTTCGTGTAAAATATGATTTATCAGTTAAGTTATTCACACCCACTTTGATTGCAATTTTTTTGATGGTATATGTCATGCTGAGGTCAGCAACTGTATATCCAGGTATATAACCTGCAATTGGGTCAGTACTTGTTTTTACATTTGAAGCATCACCGTAAGCATCACCAATATTATTTATCTGAAAAGTTGCTGAAAAATGGGGGTTATTAAAAATAATTCCAGTGCGATTGATAGTCTTGGCAGCAGCTTCAACCCGGTTGCCCTTGAATTCTCCGGTGGTATATCTGGCATCAATGAAAGCAAACGAATTAAAAATACTGAGTCCTGTTTTTGATTGTGCATTCAGGTATTTTAAAATATTAAATTCCAAATAATTCTCAACACCTTTATGAACACTATTCGCTATATTCTTGCGTACAGAGTATTCCATTCCGGTATTTGGGTCTGTTTGTACTAATACTCCAATTCTATTATTATAAGCCAGATAAAAAACACCCAAATCAAAATTAAAATAATTTTTAATGGTGCCCCTGTAACCTAAATCTGCATTGAAGCCATAACTGTCTTTTAGATTGGGGTCAATTCTGGATGTTATTCCGAATGGTTCTAACTGGCTATATTCAATAGGCCGGTATGCCTGGCTGATATTACCGTAAATATTGGTGTAGGTTCCTGTTTTATATGAAATGCCCATGCCAAACAATGGAAAAGTTCTTGATCTGTTTTCTAAAACATTTTGTTTTGTTCCATTAGTAGTTTTATAACCAGTTGCAGTACTGTTTAAATATTCAAATCTAAAACCGGGGATGATGGACAGCTTGTCACCGAACTTAAAAATATTTTCAATAAAAGGAGCGATGTTTGTAGTGGTAAAATTTAAGTTATAACCCCAATCGCCCCGGATTGATAAATCAAAATCACTGTTGGTAGTTCCTTCCCCTCCCCCGAGCCTTTTTAACCATGCATATGAATGTCTGATACCTCCTGAGATAGTTGCTTGTTGATGTACAAATTGGTATTGATGCGAAAATCTGAATTCTGTTGTGATGTTTTTCATATTTTGTATCCCCACTTCTCTAGGAACATAGGTATTTGTAATGGGGTCAATTGTATCTTGGGCAGCCGGGCCACCATCTTCGTTTCTCCATACCAGAGAACGATTCCCATATAAATATGTGCTCTTTATACTAATTATGCTGTTTTTGGATAGATTGTAATTCATTGATAAATTAACAATATTCCAAGGCGTTTTCAGCCAGTTTCTGGAACGTGTTGACATTCTGGGATTAGCCTGAAACTGGCTATCTGTTAATCCCCCCGGCATTTGTATGGTATTACGAAGCAAAGAATATTCTGCCGTAACATTCAGCTTTTCAGAAATTTTATACTGCAATTTTCCAAAACCTGATAACTGCCATTGTTTACTATTAGGTCTGTACCCATCCATATAGCGATATTGGATGAAAGCATAATATGATAGTTTTTTAAAATTACCTCCAATTGAATTAAATGTGTTAAAAAGGCCATAACTGCCCGCTGTTTGTGAAGTATAAAATTCAAAAGGCTTATTGGCGGGTGCCTCTTTTGTAACATAGTTTACCAGCCCTCCAAATTGCGCTCCAAATTGTAATGCTG
>JAKAKY010000072.1 GCA_021824365.1 Bacteroidota bacterium
TATTTTTTCAAAAATCCGCCTTCATCTATCCCATTAGCAAAAGTAATGCGCACGGTTGAAGGCCCGATAGCCTTATTACCCTGTGTTAGCTTAAATTTTTATGAGAAATGTAAGGATTGTGAAGAAAAAATATGCGGCTTGAACAGAGTAATGATTGATGTGAGGGATGCGTCTTTAAAAATTTTAGAAGGAAAAACGGTAGCTGATTTAGCCATGCTGTGATGAAAAAAATAAATAAAATATTATTGTTCATTTTTATTACTTGTATTGTACACTTTGCATCTGCACAACCTGTACACGAAATAAAACATAGTGATACTGCTAAACCGGTATTGTTGGCGCATCCTGTTCTTCACAATAGCATTAAAGTAAATCTAAGCTCCCTCGCATTTCAAAATTACAGCATTAGCTATGAGCGGCTTATTAAAAACAAAGTTTCTATCATGGCCAGCTACCGGTACATGCCATTTACCCAACTTCCATATCATCAAAATATAGCACAAATTATATCTAATCAGAATATTAATTTCAATCAGGTAGCATTAGGCAATAGCACATTTACTGCCGAATTAAGAATTTATGCCCATAAAAATATGAGCGGTTTTTATTTGGCACCCTATGGAAGATATGCCAACTTTGATTTATCTGTTCCTGTTCAGTACAGTTTTAATCAAAATGGCAGCACCACAACAAAAGAAACGGTTTTTTCAGGCAATGTAACTTCCTACAGTGGCGGCTTGTTATTTGGTTTTCAAAAACACTTAGGCAACCACTTGTTATTAGATGTATGGTTGATTGGTGCCCATTTTGGTAACGGTACCGGAATACTGAATACTAGTTTTTCTCCACCACTTTCAACGCAGGAGCAAGCTTCTTTACAGGGTAATTTGAACAATCTTAACGGTGGCCCATTTACGGTGAAAGGAACGGTTACCAGTAGCACATCTGCTAATTTAAATTTAACCGGCCCCTGGTTAGGTATCAGGGCACTCGGTATTAATTTGGGCATTGCTTTCTAAGCATTACACATTCGGCGCTTTCAGGTTGTCAATCATATCTGCAGTCATTAATTCCAAATTAAAATCAGGCTTCCAATTCCAGTCATTACGTGCGGTACTGTCATCAATACTTTGTGGCCAGCTATTGGCAATGGTTTGGCGATAATCTGGTTGGTATGCAATACTAAAATCAGGTATATGCTGTTGAATGGCGGCAGCTATTTCTTTTGGTGAAAAACTGATGGCAGCAACATTATAAGATGTTCTAACGGTTATTAGCTCTTGTGGCGCTTCCATTAAACTTAAAGTGGCTTTAATGGCGTCGGGCATATACATCATGGGCAAATAAGTGTCTTCTTTCAAAAAACAGGTATATTTTTTTTCTTCCAGAGCCGAATGAAAAATTTCAATGGCATAATCGGTAGTACCACCACCCGGAGCAGACTTATAACTGATTAAACCGGGATAACGTAAACTCCTTACATCAACGCCATACCGATGGTGGTAATAATTGCACCAAAACTCGCCGGCATATTTACTAATGCCATAAACAGTAATCGGCTCAATAATGGTTTGTTGCGGACAATTTATTTTAGGGGAAGCAGGTCCAAACACAGCAATACTGCTTGGCCAGTAAACTTTGTGAATTTGCTCTTCACGGGCAATATCTAATACATTCAATAACCCCTGCATATTCAGGTTCCAGGCCAGGTTGGGATTTTTCTCTCCTGTTGCAGATAAAATAGCCGCCAACAGATATATCTGCGTAATATTTTGCCGTATCACCTGCACGTGCAACATTTCCTTATTCATTACATCTAAACTAACATAAGGGCCGGTGCCTTTTAGTAAATCATTTTCTTCTCTTAAGTCGGAGGCCACTACATTGGCATTACCGTACACTTTTCTTAAAGCAAGCGTTAATTCTACCCCAATTTGTCCGCTGGCACCAATCACCAAAATTTTATCTTTTACCATTTCGTTTATATTTACTAACAATTGTTAGCGCAAAGAAAACAAAAATGAATGTAAGTTCGCATTTCAATAACCCATTTAATTTTATGATGCCTTCCTATCTTACCTCATTATTTCAAAATCAACAATATCATCCACAACAATTTTTTTTAATTGCCGGGCCTTGTGTAGCAGAGAATGAAGAATTAGTAATGGAAGTAGCAGATAAAGTATATAGCATCTGCAAAAAATTAGGTATTCCGTACGTTTTCAAAGCAAGTTATCGTAAGGCCAACAGAACCAGTGCTAATTCGTTTACCGGCTTAGGAGATGAGCTTGGTTTAACTTTAATAGAAAAAACAGGTAAAACCTTTGGATTGCCTACCACATCAGATATTCATGCACATGATGAAGCAGCTGAAGCAGCAAAATATATTGACATTTTACAAATTCCTGCTTTCCTATGCAGGCAAACTGACTTATTACAATCGGCAGCTATTACCCAAAAAATTATTAATGTAAAAAAAGGGCAATTTTTAAGCGGCCCGGCCATGCGGTTTGCAATTGATAAAATTAAAAAAGCCGGTAACCATCAAATTATGCTAACAGAACGGGGAACCACATTTGGGTATCAGGATTTGGTAGTAGACTACAGAAATATTACCTGGATGAAAAGTTTAGATACGCCGGTAATTATGGATTGTACCCATAGCCTACAGCAACCCAACCAACCCGGTGGTGTTACAGGCGGTAACCCGGCATTAATAGAAACCATTGCAAAAGCTGCCATTGCCACGGGTGCAGATGGTTTATTTATTGAAACCCATCCTAATCCGGCAAAAGCACTCAGCGATGGTGCCAATATGCTACCACTTCATTTGTTAGAAAAATTATTGGAGAAGCTTACTTCACTAAGAGAAACTGTGGTTAAAATTGGCTAATTCGCTACAAATAAAGCCCTAATTTATAAATACTTCAACGGATTTCTTCGGGCATTGAGAATATAGCGTTTCATATTCATCCAAAAAGCCAAAATCATGTAAATAATGAGTGGGGAGCCCATTGTAAGAAAGGATATATAAATAAACCACATTCTAATTCTTGAAGTGGCAATACCTAATCTTTCCCCTAATGCAGTACAAACGCCAAAAGCATGCATTTCCAAAAACTCACGTAACTTATTCATTTGTTTCATATTGTTTATTTTAACAATAAACCGTATGCAATTTACGGCATTTTAAAATAGGAACAGTCAAACAAATCATAAAACAGTTTTCCACCGCCTTTTGTTTTATCATAATTTTGCAACTTCAAAATTGAGCTGTTTTTTTAAATACAAATTCTTTTCATCACATTATAAAAATAACCATCATGGCATTCGACATTGAAATGATTAGAAAAGTTTACGCTGAAATGCCGGCTAAAATAGCCGCTGCCCGCAAAACTTTAGGCAGATCTTTAACGTTAGCAGAAAAAATATTATTTGCACACTTGCACGCAGATCAATCATTAAACAACTTTGAGAGGGGCAAAAGCTATGTTGACTTTGCCCCTGACAGAGTAGCCATGCAGGATGCTACCGCTCAAATGGCACTTTTGCAATTTATGCAGGCCGGCAGACCAAAAGTGGCCGTTCCTTCCACTGTTCATTGCGACCACTTAATTACAGCCCGTATTGAAGCAAAAGAAGATTTACAAGTAGCTACTACTGAAAGCAAAGAAGTATACGAATTCTTAGCCTCTGTTTCCAACAAATATGGTATTGGATTTTGGAAACCCGGTGCAGGTATTATTCATCAGGTAGTTTTAGAAAATTATGCTTTCCCCGGCGGAATGATGATAGGTACAGATTCACATACCGTTAATGCTGGTGGCTTGGGTATGATTGCCATTGGAGTAGGTGGTGCTGATGCCTGCGATGTAATGGCCGGTTTACCCTGGGAACTGAAATGGCCTAAATTAATCGGCATTAAACTAACGGGGAAATTGAACGGATGGGCAGCACCTAAAGATATTATTTTAAAAGTGGCCGGAATTTTAACCGTGAAAGGTGGTACCGGAGCCATTGTTGAATATTTTGGCGAAGGAGCTGCAGCCCTTAGTTGCACCGGAAAAGGTACTATTTGTAATATGGGAGCCGAAATTGGCGCAACCACTTCCACCTTCGGTTACGATGATAGTATGAGCCGCTATTTAAAAGCAACCGGCCGCGAAGAAGTTGCTGCATTAGCCGATGCCATTCAATCTGATTTGAATGCCGATCCTGAAGTGTATCAAAACCCTGAAAAATACTTTGATCAGGTTATTGAAATTAATTTAAGTGAATTAGAACCACATTTAAATGGCCCATTTACGCCCGATTTAGCTACGCCCATTTCAAAAATGAAAGAAGCAGCCGCTGCTAATGGATGGCCTACAAAAGTAGAAGTTGGTTTAATTGGTAGTTGCACCAATTCTTCATATGAAGATATTAGCAGAGCGGTTAGTTTAGCAAAGCAGCTGGCTGATAAACAGTTAAAACCCAAAGCCGAATATACCATTACCCCGGGTTCTGAACAGGTGCGTTTCACCATTGAGAGAGACGGCTTTTTAGATACCTTCGAAAAAATTGGAGCCAAAGTATTTGCCAATGCCTGTGGGCCTTGCATTGGTATGTGGGACAGAATGGGGGCAGAAAAACAGGAAAAAAACACCATCGTACATTCCTTCAACAGAAACTTTGCCAAACGTGCCGATGGCAACCCCAATACCTATGCTTTTGTAGCTTCGCCTGAAATGGTAACTGCTTTAGCTATTGCCGGTGATTTAACCTTCAACCCCATCACCGATTATTTAACCAACGAAAAAGGTGAAAAAGTAAAATTAGACCCACCCAGCGGCATTGAATTACCAACCAAAGGTTTTGCGGTAGATGATCCTGGTTATCAGGCTCCGGCTGCAGATGGCAGTAAAGTAAATGTAGCGGTTGACCTTCAATCAAAACGTTTACAATTATTAGCACCATTTCCTGCCTGGGAAGGCACCGATTTAAAAAGTTTGAAATTATTGATTAAAGCAAAAGGGAAATGTACTACCGACCATATTTCAATGGCGGGGCCGTGGTTAAAATATCGCGGCCATTTAGACAACATTTCCAATAATTTATTAATCGGCGCCATTAACTTTTATAACGAAAAAGCCAATTCAGTAAAAAACCAGCTTACAGGTGTTTATGCACCTGTACCCGATACACAAAGAGCTTATAAAGCAGCGTGTATTGGTACCATTGTGGTGGGCGATGAAAATTATGGAGAAGGCTCATCACGCGAACATGCTGCCATGGAGCCACGCCATTTAGGTGTTCGGGTAGTTTTAACCAAATCATTTGCCCGTATTCATGAAACCAACCTAAAAAAACAGGGCATGCTGGCATTAACTTTTGCCGATAAAAATGATTATGATAAAATTTTAGAAGATGATACCTTTGACGTTATAGGTTTAACCGAATTTACACCCGGAAAACCCTTAACTATTGTTCTACATCATGCAGACGGCAGTTCTGAAGCTGTTTTGGCTAATCATACCTACAATCAACAACAAATTGAATGGTTTAAAGCCGGAGCTGCATTAAACATTATTCGCAAACAAGTTGCAGGTAATTAACCATTTATATTCAGTTTTTACGGAAGAATGCCATTTTCATGGCGTTCTTCTTTTTTAAAATGCTGCTTTTGCAACTGAGTCATCCGAATTTTACTAAAACGTATTAAGCAGTAAAAAAACAGTTTCTTTTTTCACCAAAAATACATACTTTTGCAGCCCCAATTCTGTTTTGGCAGAATCTTACTTTCAAAAAAAAGTTTGTCCAATGGGTAAAAACCAATTTAAACAATTAAAAAAAGGGTAATGAACAATTACGAATTAATGATTATTTTTACCCCGGTACTTTCAGAAGATGATTTTAAATCAGCTCAAAAAAAGTATACGGAACTGGTAACCGAAAATGGCGGCGCCATTGTACACAGCAATCCCTGGGGATTAAAATCGCTGGCTTATCCCATTCAGAAAAAAACAACGGGAATTTATTGGGTATTAGAATATACCGCTAACCCCGATTTCAATGAAAAAATGAAAATTCAAATGTTACGCGATGAACAAATCATGCGTCACATGATTACTAAACTCGATAAAAACGCCGTCGAGTACAATTATGTAAAAAGAAATGGCGGATTTAAAGTAACTGAAAAAATGGAGGGATAAACCATGGCAAAGAATGAAATTAAATACCTAACTGCCATTAAGCAGGAAAAGCCCAAAAAGAAATTCTGCCGTTTTAAAAAATATGGCATTAAATATGTTGATTATAAAGATGTTGAATTTTTAAAGAAGTTCATTAACGAGCAAGGTAAAATGTTACCTAAGCGCTTATCGGGCAATTCTTTAAAATACCAGCGTAAAGTAGGTGATGCTATCAAAAAAGCACGCCAAATGGCTTTATTGCCTTATGTAACCGACCTTTTAAAATAAATTTTCTTAGTAACCTCCCTAACCTCCTACAATGAATGAGGGACAGTTTTAACAACTGGGTAAAGGGAACTAAATTTAAAAATATGCAAGTTATTTTAATTCAGGATGTAGATAATTTAGGTGGAAAAAACGAGTTAGTGGCTGTTAAAAATGGCTATGCCCGTAATTATCTTATTCCCCAAAAGTTTGCTGTAGAAGCCAGTCCTTCTAACTTAAAGCAATTAGAAGAGCGCTTAAAGGTACAGGCCAAAAAAGAAGCAGCTATGTTGGCTGAAATTCATAAAGTTACTGAAGTACTGAAATCATCTCCGGTAAAAATCAAAGTAAAAACAGGTACCAGTGGCAAAATTTTTGGTACTGTAACGGCTTTACAAATTACCCGCGCCATCCGCGACCAGAAAGGATATGAAATTGACCGTAGAAGAATTCATATTTTAACGGATGTTAAAGAAATTGGCCTGCACAAAGCATCTATCGATTTTGGCAATGGCAACCTTGCTGAAATAGAATTTGATGTAGTAGCCGAGTAATATATCTCCTTTTATACTATTTTAAACCGTAGCCTAATGCTGCGGTTTTTTTGTACCAAACTGCCAAATTCTTCTAATTAAAAAAAAAATTGGGGAAACAAATAAAAAAATTACCTTCGTTTGTCCAATGACCAGTTCTTCCATTTCTCTAGAAGGTTTTCACGTAAATGCTTCAGGGCTTTTGGTTACTGTTTTCATCATTGGTATCACTTAACTTAATTTTTTAAAATGAACATTTACGTTGGAAATTTGAACTGGAACATGACCAGTGAAGACCTGCAAGAACTTTTTGCGCCTTATGGCGAAGTTACCTCAGCTAAAATTGTAACAGACAAATTCAATAACAACCGTAGCAAAGGTTTCGGTTTTGTTGAAATGCCTGATGATGAAGCTGCAAGAACTGCTATTAGTGCATTACATGACACAGATGTGCAGGATCGCAAAATCGTTGTAAACGAATCTACCCCTCGCCCTGAAGGTGAGCGTAAAAGCGGTGGCTTTAAGAAAAGCTACGGTGGCGGCGGCGGAAGCCGTGGTGGTGGATTTGGTGGCAACCGTGGCGGAAGCGGCGGCGGCTACAATCGCGATCGCGGTGGTAACGGTGGTGGATATAACAGATATTAATATCCACAGTTCTTCTTACCTAAAACAATTCAATCCCATTCCAAACCATTTCGGAATGGGATTTTTATGTACCATACCGAACATTAAATATAGAGGGTACTGCTAATTTACGCCCTCCAACTGTTAATTTTGCATACAAAAAAATTTGAGCATGCCAATCGTAAATGTAGCACTGGCGCAAATGAGTTGCTCCAAAGAAAAACTTTATAATTTACAAAAAGCTATTGAACAAATAAAAGCTGCAGCCGCTAAAGGTGCACAAATAGTATGTTTACAGGAACTATTCACTTCACTTTATTTTTGCGATGTTGAAGACTATGATAATTTTTTGTTAGCAGAAAGCATTCCCGGCCCTTCAACTGAAGCTTTATCAACAGTTGCAAAAGAATTGAACGTAGTGATTATTGCTTCTCTGTTTGAGAAAAGAACACAAGGCGTTTATCACAATACCACTACCGTTATTGATGCAGATGGCAGGTACCTGGGGAAATATCGTAAAATGCATATTCCTGATGACCCGGCATATTACGAAAAATTTTATTTTACACCCGGCGATTTAGGCTATAAAACTTTCAAAACCAAATATGCTGCTATTGGGGTACTTATTTGCTGGGATCAATGGTATCCGGAAGCAGCCCGCATTACCAGCTTAATGGGCGCGGAAATTCTCTTCTATCCTACTGCTATTGGCTGGGCTGCCTCACAAGATGAAGCAACCAATACAGAGCAGTTCAATGCCTGGCAAACCATGCAAAGAAGCCATGCCATAGCTAATGGCGTTCACGTAGTAAGCGTAAACAGAGTAGGCACCGAACAAAACGGATTAATGAAATTTTGGGGCGGCTCATTTGTTTGTAACCCATTTGGTACCATATTATTTCAGGCATCGCATGAGCAGGAAGAAGTGGCCGTAGTGCCTATTCAATTGGAAAAAACAGACAATTATCGTGTTCACTGGCCTTTTTTGAGAGACAGGCGCATCGATTCCTATCAACCCATTACTAAAAGATTTATAGACGAACCCTAATGACAAAGGCAACACCCCAACAGCAAGGTTATTTTTTCCCCGCCGAATGGCATCCACACAGCGCAACCTGGTTAAGCTGGCCGCATAAAGAAGCCAGTTGGCCCGGAAAAATACATGCTATTTACGCTCCTTATGCTCAATTCATTAAAATACTATCAGCAAATGAAAGAGTGTGTATTAATGTAGCGGATGAGCAAATGGAAAAATTTGCAACAACCATTCTTCAACAAGAAGCCGTTGATCTTTCGATGATTGATTTCTTTCATCATCCAACCAATGATGCCTGGTGTCGCGACCACGGTCCTGCCTTTCTGTTACACCGTACCCAACAAAAAAAAACCATCGTTGACTGGAATTATAATGCCTGGGGAAATAAATATCCGCCCTATGATTTGGATGATGTAATACCTACCCGCATTGCCGAAAAATTGGGTTTACCCGTTTTTTATCCGGGTATAGTGATGGAAGGTGGTTCGGTTGATTTTAATGATGCCGGTACGCTGATTACCTCTACAGCCTGTTTACTCAATCCCAACAGAAATCCACATTTATCCCAAAAAGACATAGAAAATTATTTGCATAAATATTATGGCGTAGAACAAATTTTATGGGTAGATGAAGGTATTGTTGGCGATGATACAGATGGACATATTGATGATACCGTTCGGTTTGTAAATACCGATACTGTTGTTACTGTTGTGGAAGAAAATAAAAACGACGAAAATTATACCTTGCTGCAACATAATCTGAAACAATTGCAACAAATGCGTTTATTGAATGGAAAACAACTTAATATTGTTGAATTACCCATGCCATTACCCGTTATCTACGAATCGCAAAGATTGCCTGCATCGTATGCCAACTTTTATATTGCCAATAAAGCCGTAATAGTACCTACTTATCGGAATAAAAATGATGATAAAGCACTATCCATTTTATCGCAATTGTTCCCAAACAGGGAGGTAATTGGTATTGATTCTACCGATATAATTTGGGGTCTGGGCAGTTGGCACTGTTTAAGTCAACAAGAACCTGCTATTTAATACTGATTTAATCATCAATGATAATGCCATGTCAACTTTACAAGCACCAATAGCCGGATGCATGCGCTGGGGAAAATGGGGCGCTGATTTCTCCTTTGCTGATTATCATGCCATGATAGAAGCCTGCTTAGAAGCCGGCATTACTGGTTTTTATCATGCCGATATTTACGGCGATTATACTACGGAAGCGGCATTTGGCAAAGTGCTAAAATCTTACCCATCGCTTAGAAACAACATTCAATTGATTACAAAATGTGGTATTGTTTTGCCCGCCTCGCCATACAATAATGAAACGATTAAAACCTATAATACCAGTGCAAAACATATTATACTATCGGTTGAACAATCACTCCTTCATTTTGAAACAGATTATATAGATGTATTGCTCATCCACCGCCCCAACCCTTTAATGCATCCCGAAGAAATGGCAGAAGCAGTATACTTATTACAACAACAAGGTAAAATACTATCGTTTGGAGTTTCTAATTTTTTGCCTCATCAATTAAGTTTACTTTCAAAATATTTGAAAATAGCATACAATCAAATTGAAGCCTCTATTTTACATCTTCAACCATTTATCAATGGCACTTTAGATACATGTATGGAATACCATATTATACCAATGGCCTGGTCGCCTTTAGGAGGTGGAATTATTAACGATGATAATCATCCCCGATATAGAAGCATTATTCAGGTAGCTACTACCATTGCTAACAGATTGAATACCGGTATCAATGAAATATTGATTGCATGGCTACACAAGCATCCCTCTGGCATTTTGCCCGTAGTAGGTACAACTAAAATTGAAAGATTAATACAGGCAAAAAATGCAGCCTCTATTCAACTCACTAATGAAGACTGGTTTCGTTTATGGGTAGCAGCAACAGGTGAAGAAATTCCGTGAATTAATCATCCTCTTTTTTATCTGAATTAGGTACTAATACAAATGCAGCACGCATAGGTTTAGGAACCTTTGCATCCATCCCTTTTATACCCTTCCACAATACCTCATTAAAAATATCTTCCGGCACCCTATCCTCTTTTGTAAAATCAAAATACTTACTTAATTTAGATAATCTGTTTTTTTGAAGATTGATTTCATTCAGATCTACATTGGCGGGAATATGCCTGTAAGTTGAAAAATTGGGTTGATGTGTAAACGAACGCCACATAGGTGTAGCAGCAGCATCATACTGCGACATGGGTGCTAACCCTAATATTAATTCAATGGTTCTTAAAACCGAACTGGTTGAATACATGGTATGATCAACAAACCCTCTTTTTATAAACGGGCTGATTACGTAAGCGGGTGCCCGATGAGCATCTACATGATCGGGACCATTTTGGGCATCATCTTCCACAATAAACACAACTGATTGGTTCCAGACAGGGCTATGTGATAAATGTTCAATAAATAAGCCAACAGCTAAATCATTATCGGCCACATGTGCAAAAGGGGACGGCCTGCCCAACTTCATTCCTTCTGTATGATCTGTAATGAGCCGTAAGCTATTGAATTGTGGTAGTTGATGAATAGCTACCAAAGAATCAAAATCTCTTTTCCACTGGCTTACTCTTGATGTATCGCGTACATTCATATCCCAACTGGTATAATAAGTACAAAAGTGATTTTTTAGCACAGGGATATTAGGTTTATAATCGTCCGCAAACTCGCCATATGTTCTATAACTGATACCTTGTTTTTTACACCAATCCCAAATAAAACCATTTTTATTATTGGCAATTGCCCGCTTTCCTTCTGCATCGTAAGTACCTCCCCTTCCACCGTAACCGGTGGGCCAGGTTTTCTCCAAATAATCATTCGCATAAGCACCAAAACTCCAGTTATGCCCATCAGCACTTACCTCTGCATCGCAATAAAAGTTGTCTAATAAAACATATTGGTTAGCCAATGCATGCTGGTTAGGCGTAATTTTTTCACCGAATAAAACCAATGACGTATCTCCATTGCCTTCGGGCACATCACCCAGTACCTGATCATAAGTACGATTTTCTTTAATAATATAAAAAACATATTTAACTGGGGAAGTATCACCCACCTTTACAGGAATAGGGTTACCGGCCTCCCCCTCGGCATGTAATTCTTTATACCTGTTATAGGGTGTATTTTGATATACTTGTTGCGAGTAGAGTGCTAATAATGGAATATCTGGCTCAGGAATAATACTCAGGCTACCTTTAAGCATACCGGCAATATATTCAACAGGTCCTTTAACAGTATTATCAGCTTTCTGGTACCATACACTTTCACTTTTAGAGGCCGGATTAGGGCCTAAAGGATTAGCAGCCGATTGTAACCCTTTCCCGTTGGTAACAAAAATATTTTTACCAATCACTTTTACGTTGGTAGGGTACCATCCTACAGGGATAAATCCTTTTGAAAAACTTTTACCCGGATTAGAAACATCAAATACAGCAAGGCAATTATTATCTGCATTGGCCACATATAAAGTTTGTTGATCTTCCGACAAGGCTACCCCGTTAGTGGTGGAACCGGTAGGAGCATTCGGATACAAGGCAGTGTTGAGTTTTTCAATTACCCGATGTAAGTTAATATTGATTACTGATACACTATTATCATCTGCATTGGCAACAAAAAGATATTTTCCGTTTTTGGATAGTATCATTTCATTGGGATGACTACCAACTAAAATACTATCCGTAATTTTTTGTTGGGCAGTATTGTAACAAAGTATTTTTTCGCCACCCCATACACTGATAAATAATTCATTTTGTTTAGGTGAAAGTATACAAGTATAAGCTTCTGCACCTAAAGGAATTTTTGAAAGAACAGATTTCCTGATTAAATCAATAACATACAGGCTATTGTTTTCTTTGGTAACCACATACAGCCGATGCTGCTGATCATCTACCACCAAACCGGCAGGTGAAACTTTTACCGGCCATTTTTTATCGAGAATAATAGAATCAGTTAATTGTAATTTTTGCCTGGTAACTGAATAAACCAAAATACGATTATCATTTCCACCAGATGCATACAAATACTGATTGTTATTACCAAATGCCAGACCATACCAGCTTTTAGGGATGGTTACACTATCTAACTTTACCTGATGTGCAATATCAAAAAGTTCAATTGACTGTGTGCTTTGTCCATTATTCGTAACTGCTAAATATTGTTTAGAATTGCTTACGGCCATATTCAAAGGCAAATCGCCCAATGCCAATTGGCTGCCTGCAGGTGTTAAACTCCATCCATTTGGAAGTGTTGTTTTTTTACCGGGAATAGTACCCCCTTGTGCAAATAAACGAACACTATACAAAAAAACAACAATCAATAAAATTGAGTAACGCATATTGGTATCTTTTTAAAATAAAGATAAGCAAGCTGAAATAAAGTGTGTTTTAAGAAATGATGAAGAATGAAAATGAAAAAATAATTAAAAGAAATAAATGTATTAAAAGAAAGGTTATTTTTTCAATAGCTGATTATATTATAGAAGCAAAAGCAGGAGGATGGTATCATCAAACCAAGAGCTATGCACACATTTGGAAATATAGTTACCCTAGCTGCAAAGAAATTGAATGATAATGCCACGGTATATAATAT
>JAKAKY010000073.1 GCA_021824365.1 Bacteroidota bacterium
TAACGGGGCTATATTTCAGTTAAAAGTAGTGGGCTATTTTCAATCGGGCTTAACCGATTTTGATAAAGCCCAGAGTTATGCTTCTATTAATACCACACAAAAAATATTGGGTAAATCCGCTTTATACATTACCGATATTCGAATTAAGTTACACGATATTAATCAGGCCCCGGCTTTAGCCAAAACCTTTGAACGTATTTATGGGGTAGATGCGGAAGATATTCAAACCGCTAATTCGCAATTTGAAACGGGCAGTTTTGTACGTAGCCTCATTTCTTATGCAGTAGGCATTACCTTGTTAATTGTTGCCGGATTTGGTATCTATAATATTTTAAACATGATGATTTATGAAAAGATGGATACCATTGCTATATTGAAAGCCACCGGCTTTGCAGGCCGTGATGTAAAAGCAGTATTTTTAGTGATTGCCATTGGTATTGGTTTATTTGGCGGCTTCACCGGACTGCTTTCCGGATTTGGTTTGTCGGCACTCATCCATCATATCCCGTTTCATACGGCTGCATTACCAACGGTAAAAACCTATCCCATCAATTATAATCCATTGTTTTATGCAATAGGCATCAGTTTCTCATTAATCACCACATATTTGGCCGGATGGTTGCCGGCACGCAAAGCCAGTAAAATAGATCCGGTCATCATTATTAGAGGAAAATAATATGCAAAACACCATTCTCGAAGCTGTAAATATTGTGAAATATTTTTATGATCCCGTAAAAGTGAAAGTATTAAATGGGGTTAAATTTTCCATTCATCGCGGTGATTTTGTTTCTATTGTTGGAAAATCGGGCTGTGGCAAATCATCCTTGCTTTATGTGCTCTCTACCATGGATATGGATTATGAAGGCGATGTATTGATAGATGGCATTTCCATGCAACAAAAAAAAGAAGCCTATTTAGCTAAAATACGCAATGAAAAAATTGGGTTTGTTTTTCAGTTTCATTATTTGCTGAATGAATTTACTGTGTTGAAGAATGTGATGTTGCCGGGCTTAAAGTTGAAAAAATATTCAGAAAAAGAAGTAGAGGCAAGGGCTTATGAAAAATTAGAAATATTAGGTATTGCTGAGTTGGCATTAAAAAATGCAGCCAGATTATCGGGGGGTGAAAAACAACGGGTAGCCATTGCCCGTGCATTGATCAACAATCCGGATATTATTATGGGCGATGAACCCACGGGTAATTTAGATAAGAAGAATAGTGAATTGGTGTTTGATATTTTCAAGCAATTATCTCACGAATTGAATCAAACCATGCTCATTGTAACACATGATCCTGATTTTGCCGCCAAAACCAATCGCATTATCCGCATGGAAGATGGACAGATTGTGGATGAGTAGGGGTGTTGGTGTTTGGGTGGTTAGTCTTTGGATGTTGGTGTTTGGGATGTTGGCCTTTAGATTGTAGATGAAAATACTACCGGTTGGTGAGGACACCAACCGGTAGGGCACTAATTACTTATTGTATATTTTGTACTTATCTATCCTTACTGCGGCAAGGTTTGCTGAAACACTCTTAACCAGTTTTTGTGAAATATGTTTTCAATATCACTAGCGGTATATCCTTTCTGTTGTAATACAGTACTTAATTGCTGTAAATCGGTAATGGTATCTATATCGTAGGGTGATTGTTCTTTACCGAAAGCACCGTCTAAATCGCTGCCAATACCTACGTGCAAACTATTGCCTGCTAATTGACAGATATGATCGATATGCGGAATAATGGATGCCATACTACACTGCATTTGTTGTGGTGTGCTTACGCCACGTTGCCAGCCGGGTACCATCATCCAGGCATCAAATGCCATTCCTATTACACTGTTTCGGGCGATTAATTCCTGTATTATAGCATCGCTCATTTGTCGGTTATGCGGCACCAACGCACGGCAGTTGTGGTGCGATGCCCATATAATTCCTTTGAATAAGGCCAAAGCATCTGCTAAAGCATCATCACACAAATGAGTAATGTCTAAAGCAATACCCTGCTGCTCCATCATTTGCAGCAAGGCTTTACCGTTGGCCGTAAGGTGTCCCGATGCATCTGTTCCATTGGCATATCTGCCCGGGCCATAATGTGCAGGGCCAATTGCGGTTAATCCCTGTTGCCGTAAAACCAGTGCATGTTCCGGGGTAATTAAAGCATCGGCACCTTCTAAACTAATCATAACGCCAATGGCTTTATGTAGATTAGGAATCGTATCATTTGCCCATAGCGTAAGATGTTGTTGTAGCTGTTCCTGATTTTGGATAATGGTAATTTCACCTGCGGCTTCCATTGCTTTATACCAGGCCAACTGCCCCTGTATTTGTGCCCATGCCTGTTCAGGCGATGCCCATCCGGGTAATGTTTGGCCGGGTAATTGTACCCTGCCTATTAATGTGCCTATTACTAAACCAATGTAGCCTGCTCTTAGTGCCGGGAGAGAAACAGTGCCTTTACCACGGTCGGGTTTATCGGTTAATCCTGTTTCGCTTGCTCTTATTTGTGGAACAGATTGGCGCAAATTGCGGTTCCATTCCATGGCATTCATACTTAAATCGAGATGGGCATCTACTAAAAACATGGTAGTGTGTTATTAAATGGTAATAGTTCTGTCTCTTGCTATTACTTTCCAGGTGGTTATTACTTTATTGTTTTCAACTATCTGCAGATCTTGGTACAAAGCAACGGTAGGGCATATATGTATGGGTATGGCATAAAGTACTTGTCCGGGTGTAAATGCACTTGCATCAGCCACTTTTAATACCAAATGTTCCTCACTTTGCCCAATGGGCTCTGCATCGGCATTCAAAAATACCACTCTTGGAAAAGGGTTTTCTGCCGCAACAGATTTATGCCCTAAATCGGTGGTAATGGTAATAGGATTAATGATAGAGATAACCCTCGTCATTAAAACGGCCGCCCATTGAAAAGGTTCTTCGGGCATTAGTTGTTGATAACCGGCATCCCAAAAAATAAATGTACCCGGACTGCATACCACCTCATTGCGTTGTGCATGTGCAGCAAAAGTGGCAGAGCCGCCTGCAACAATGGGTAAACTAATTTGATGTTGTTGCCGCAAAGCCTGTTGCATAGCTGCTACAGGGGCAAAAGCGGCATCGCTTGCTTGTTTTCTTTCTTCCGCACCCGGTTTGCGGATATGCCCATCATACACATGTAAACCCATTACCGTTAGGTAGTTAGTTTTGAGAAGCTGCTTCAATAGTTCCGGTACCGAAGCCAATGGTGCACCTGTTCTGTTCATGCCATTGTTCATGTCAATATACACTTTGGCAACCAAACCGGTGTGGGCATGTGCCGCCGCTATTTGTTGGGCCGTTAATATATTATCGGTTAAGCAGGCAAATACAGTTTTTGGGTACCGTTGTTGCAAAGCAACCCATCTGTTTATTTTAGGCCCAACAGGTTGATAGGCTAACAAAATATCCGGTGCCTGAATTTGTGCCAGCATTTCAGCTTCGGCAATGGTAGCACACTTAAATTGGATAATGCCGGCATCCAGCATGGCCTGGCATACTTCGGGTGTTTTATTGGTTTTAACGTGCGGCCTGAAACGTTGGGTTTGGTGCTGTAATCTGTTTAATGCAGCCGCTATATTGGTCAGCATTCTATCTTTGTATATCAATAATGCCGGCGAATCAACTGTATCCGCATTTTTTATTTCATACCATACCATTTCATCTATATTAATATTAATTATTTATTTTTTTTATGCCAGTTTAAATATGGCTTCAATTTCAACAGGTATGTTGTCGGGAAGATTGGCCATACCTACTGCACTTCTTACGCCAATGCCTGCGTCGTTACCCCATATTTCAGCAAACAGTTCACTGCAACCGTTAATTATGAATGGGTGTTGGTCAAAATCGGCGGTAGCATTTACCATACCCAATACTTTTATTACCCGTTCAATTTTGTTGAGTGAGCCTAAATTGGCACGTAGTGTAGCCAGTATGGCCATACCCACCTGGTGTGCTGCTGCTTTGCCTTCTTCCTTAGTTATATCTGCACCAATTCGCCCAACAATAAAATTACCTTTGCTAATCAATGGGCCATGGCCGGAAACATACGCATAATGGCCATCTATCAGAAAGGGTATGTACACGCCAATGGGATGGGGGGGAGGTGGTAATAGAAGGTTCAGTCGTTGTAAATTTTCTTCGGGTGTCATTGTATGGATTTTACATTAAAGATAAATGGTTTCATGGTATGCATCTATCAAAAAATATAGTGTATTTATCTGATTACTGAAGTAATGATTGGTTACTCAAAAATGGGTTTCCTTTTTAAAAAGTAAGCAACCTGCTGTAAAGAATGGCCACCAATGAAGGGATAATTCACCAATTATTTAGTAGGGTGTAACAATTCATTGTATATTTCCATCAATAAAACTGATAGGTATGACGTTAGTACAGTTGGAATATATTGTGGCCTTAGATACCCACCGGCACTTTTCAGCCGCTGCTGTTGCCTGTTTTGTAACTCAGCCCACGTTGAGTATGCAGATTCAAAAATTAGAAGAGGAACTGGGGGTAAAAATATTTGACAGAAGCAAGCAGCCGGTATTACCAACGGATTATGGAATTGACATTATTCGGCAGGCACGCAAAATTTTGGCCGAGAGAGATATGTTGCTGGAAATGGTAGATGAAAAAAAGGGCATTATTCACGGCGAATTGAAAATTGGCATTATACCCACGCTGGCCCCTTATTTATTACCCTTATTTATTCATACGTTTACCAAAAAATTTGCTGCGGTAAAATTGCAGGTGAGTGAATATACCACCGACCAGATTATTCAAAAACTAAAAGAAGGTAATATTGATGTGGGCATTTTAGTAACCCCATTGCATGAGCAGGGAATAAAAGAAGAGCCGTTATTTTATGAAGAAATGCTGGCCTATGTTTCTAAAAACAATGAGGTGTTTAAAAAAACCTATGTGTTGCCCAAAGATATTGATCCGGGTAAGCTTTGGTTATTGGAAGAAGGGCATTGTTTCCGTTCGCAAATATTGAATTTATGTGAATTGCGAAAACCTTCATCTGAAGGTGGCCATTTTGAATATGAAGCAGGGAGTTTAGAAACGTTGCGTCGTATGGTTGATTTGTATGATGGTATTACCATTTTGCCCGAGCTGGCTACATTAGATATGAGTAGTAAACAGCAAGCCTGCCTCCGTTATTTTAAAAGTCCGGCGCCTGTACGGGAAGTGAGTATGGTAACCCACCGCAATTATGTAAAACGCCGTTTGGTAGAAGTATTGAAGCAGCAAATAGAAATGGCTATTCCCGATAAAATAAAACAAAATAAAAAAACAAAAGTAGCACCTATTTAATGCAACTGACAGCAACTTAATGTATTATTGCGTAATTTTTTAAAACAACTTTCTGCCGGTTATTTGGATGTTAATTGAAAATGCTGATTATCCTCACATTCCCGGTAAAATGATCACACTTATGAAATTATTCTTCATTCGTTATACCAAACTTTTGTTTATCTGGTTGCAATTGCACCGCGTATTTGGATGGATGGGCAATTTTTTTGCCAACATGTACTACCTCACGTTGTTTTCGAAATGGGCTTACCAAAACCGAAAAGTGGCCTGTAATGATTTTCCCTGTAAATGGGATTATCAACGAAGACTAAAAATGTATGAATGGGTAATTGAACGGGAAGGTTTGAATCAGGAACCCATCAATTATTTAGAGTTTGGGGTTGCCTGGGGCGAATCGTTTCAATGGTGGTTACAAAAAAACAATCATCCACAAAGCAGTTTTTATGGGTTTGATACATTTGATGGACTGCCGGAAGATTGGGGGCCTTTTAAAAAAGGTGCATTTAGCAGTAACCAGGCATTGCCTGATATTGGGAGTGATACCCGGGGCTGTTTTTTAAAAGGCTTATTTCAACAAACCATACCGGGCTTTGTGCAGCAGTTAGATAATACCAGAAGAAATGTGTTGATGATGGATGCCGATTTATTTTCAGCTACTTTATATGCACTCACGGCATTAGCACCCTACTTAAAAAAAGGCGATATTATTTTCTTTGATGAATTTGTAGTGCCCACACATGAATTTAAAGCCTATCAGGATTTTATTCAATCTTATTACTGCAGTTTACAACTCATAGCTGCTGCCAATAATTACTATTTTGTAGCTTTTAAGGTGCAATAAAATAGTAATTATCTGTTTACTGTACTCGTTTTAAATTCAGGCTGGAATAAGGTGCCACAATCAGCGGAAACTTTTCTACCGTAACAAAACCGGGGTCTAAACCAAAACCGCGTTCTTCGCTCAGCGAAACCTCTTTCAACCAGAAATATAGTTTCATTATAATGCGTTCTATAAATGGTAATTCATTGTCTGAACTAAGGTATTTTTCCAACACAATAAATTGAAAATCGCCGGCAATATTGTTTTTTTCTAAACTGGCATAACGGCTGGTAATATTCACCTCTTTATTCGCCACTAAGTCCTGCACTACTTTTTTAAACATCACATGAATGCGCTGTTCAACCCTAAAACCCAATCTAAATTCAACCCTGATAATATCATCGGCCATAATATGTTCAACACTATATTCCGAAGTATAGGGGTCATCTAACACCTCTACATGTATTAACCAGTAGGTATCAGCTCTTTTTGGTTTTTTATTGAGAATGGAATAGATGATTTTATGCTCAATTTCTTTGGGGTTATTGGCACTGGTCATGTACACTAAATGCGAGGCATATTTTGGGATTGATGCATCCTGGCTCAGCTCTTTTAATAACGGAATATAATGTTGCAGGCGAACAAATTCAACATACCGGTTTTTAATTTTCCGGCTTCTAAACCAGATATACATCACTGAGAATAAGCCGCCACCTACTAACAGGGTTATATATCCGCCATGTGGAAACTTTTCTAAGTTGGCTATCAAAAATGAAACTTCGATGGTGAGATATACAGCCAGATACAAATAAATCCATAATGGAAAAACCCGATGACTCACCAGATAATTGGCAAACAAAATGGAAGTGCTAATCATACACATGGTAATGGCCAAACCATAGGCAGCCTCCATATTCGAAGATTTTTGAAAAATCAATACAATGCCGGTACAGCCAATAAATAAAAGCAGGTTTACGCCCGGTATATACAATTGTCCTTTTTCTTCTGAAGGATAATTGATTTTCATTTTGGGCCATAAATTTAACCGCAGTGCTTCACTAATTAAAGTAAAAGAACCCGATATTAAAGCCTGGCTGGCAATAATAGCAGCAACAGTGGCAATAAAAATACCGGCCAACTTAAACCATTGAGGCATTACCCCATAAAAAGGATTAAATCCGGCATCAATCATTTCAGAGGTTATGAGGCCATGATTGTGTTGTGCCAATAACCAGGCACCCTGGCCTAAGTAATTAATAATGAGGCAGGATTTTACAAAAATCCAGGATATATGAATGTTCTGTTTGCCGCAATGCCCTAAATCGCTGTACAATGCTTCTGCACCTGTAGTACAGAGAAAAATAGCTCCTAATATCCAAAATCCTTTGGGGTATTGAGTAAGAAGCTCAATGGCATAATGCGGGCTAAATGCTCTAAAAATGGCAATATCATCTAATAAATGCGTGGTACCTAAAACAGCTAACATACTAAACCATACAAACATAATAGGCCCAAAAAATCGACCAATAAAATTGGTACCGAATTGCTGTACAAAAAACAACAGGGTTAATATACCAATAACAAGATATACAATAATGGGGTCTCCTTCTACAATGTTTAAACCCGGTAATTGTCGTAAACCCTCAATAGCAGAGGTAATAGAGATAGGCGGTGTAATAATTCCATCAGCCAATAATGCTGCCCCACCCAACATAGCCGGATAAACCAACCATTTTTTTCTTCTGCGCACCAAAGCAAACAAACTAAAAATACCCCCTTCGCCCTTGTTATCGGCCTGCAAGGTTAAAATAACATATTTAATGGTGGTTTGCAGGGTAAGCGTCCAGATAATACAGGACAAACCGCCAATGATTAAGAGGTCATTAATAGGCCGGCCTCTGATAACAGAATTCAACACATATAAAGGTGAGGTTCCAATATCGCCGTAAATAATACCTAAAGCAATTAACAAACTGGCCGGCGTAACTTTACTAATGGTTTTGTTCACAGTAAACAATTGCGTAAAAAAATATTAACAAATGTATAGTAAAAATATTTAGACAGCGGGCATCAGTATTAGAAAACACAAAATCTTTTTTAATGATTTCTTTGCAAGGTTCGCTTAATTTTGTTTTAGCTGTAAGTATAATTTTGAATAAAATATTTGTTATTCCCGGTAAAGTTGAATAATTGAAGAGATATATACCCAAAAAAATTAAATATGAGTACAAAAAAAATAGTTTTTCTAAGTGTAATGCTGTTGTTTTCCTTTTATGCAATAGCACAAAGTATTACCTATTCTGCACCCGATAGAGAGGATGTGCGCAATATGAATTATGAAACTTTGGGAAAATTACAGGGCAATTTTCTTATCTACAAAAATTATAGAAATATTCATACCATCAGTGTGTATGGGGATGATATGAAGCTGGTTACCAAAAACAAAATTGAAGGATTGCCTGATAAGTTATTCAATGCTGATTTTATTACTTATCCTGATTTCTGTTACATGTTTTACCAATATCAAAAAAAGAATATTGTGTATTGCATGGCGCAAAAAATTGATGCAATGGGTAAACAGATTGGGCAACCATTAGAATTAGATACCACCGTATTGGCATTTAATGCCAGTAATAAAATTTATTCGTCAGCTTATAGTGAAAACAAACAACGCATTACTTTTTTTAAAATTAATACCAAAAGTGATAAACAGTATGTGGTAACTACTTTATTATTCAATGCAGATTTAAGTTTATTGCACAGAAGTGTGTTAAATATCCAAATGCCTGAAAAGAATGATTACCTCACTGCATTTGAATTAGATAATCAGGGTAATCTGGCATTTTTACGGGCTTGGGGAACCTCACAAAATGATAATATTATTGGGTTAGATCTTTACTTTAAACCTGCCATGGAAAATTCGGTAGTCATTTCTCCTTTAAATGTAAAAGGTTTGTTTTTGGATGACTTGCACGTAAAATTTGATAATGAAAATAAACATTGTTTGGTAACAGGTTTTTTTGCCAGGCAAAGAAGAGGAAGTGTAGAAGGCTTGTATAATTATATCTGGGATGAAACCACTCAATCACAATTGCATGCCGGTATTCTTACGTTTAATGATGAATTAAGAAACGATGCCAGAGGCGAAAACAATATGCGCAATGCTTTTAATAACTATTACATTCATAATATTATAATGCGAAAAGATGGCGGTTACCTGCTTACAGCAGAATCGGCTTATTCTACTTCAAGAGGTAACTCGTATAATAGATGGGATTATATGTATGGCTCACCTTTCTTTAACCCTTATGATTATTATTATGGTTACGGCTATGGTATGGGTATGATGGGCTCTTATTTTTATCCCTGGTCATTCGGCAGCCCTATGTATAATGTAAACCGATTTTTTGCTGACAATATCATGATACTTTCTTTTAATCCGGGTGATTCTTTAGAGTGGAGTAATGTTATTCACAAATCACAATATGACGATAATTCTGATGCTTTTATTGGGTATGGCTTATTAAACTCAGGCGATCAGTTGCATTTTTTATTCAATACAGTTGAGCGGCGCCAGTCGCTGTTAACCGATCAAAGTATTACCCCCGATGGCCAAATTGTGCGTAATCCATTATTCAAAAATTTAGACAGGGGCTACCAGTTTATGCCCAGACAGGGTAAACAAACCGGCTTAAGGCAAATGATAATTCCTTGCCAATACCGTGGTTATATTACTTTTGCCAAAGTTGTTTTGTAACATAAAAATGGCAATGTGGTAAATTTATTCAGGAACAAATCATATAGTGGCATTGTTTTTTTAGCATTGTTGTTCTTAGTAGTGCATGCTCATTTTTTTGTGGAAGCACCTGTTATAACCACACCTGCACATAGTGGTTTTTTTGAAGTACTGATTCAGCAATATATTCAACCTTTGCCCGGATATTTGTTATTTCTGGTATATGCGGTATTGGTATTATTACAGGCCATTCGGTTTAATTTGGCTTTAAACAATGCCCACATGTTTCAACAGTCGGGTTATACTACCGGTATGGTATATATTTTACTCACAGGCTTTTTACCCGGCTGGAGTCATATTAATGCAGCTTTGTTAGCCAATACCTTCATCATTTGGATATTTGTAAAACTCATTCGGCTATACAATAATCCGGCACCCAAAACCTTATTGTTTAACATCGGACTAATTTCAGGTGGTATCATTTTATCCTATTATCCATCCATTACTTTAGTATTGGTAATATTTTTTGCACTGGCCGTAGTACGCCCATTCCGTTCGGCAGAATGGCTGGTTTTATTAATAGGTGTTATTTTCCCTTATTATATTGTAGCAGCTTTTCTTTTTATTACCAACCAAACCAACAATATTTCTGGCATTTTGCCTCATCTTCAGTTGGCATGGCCGTTAGCAATACCTGCTTATTGGTTAGGTATTACTATTAGTTATGTATTGCTACTATTCATTCCTTCATTTTATTTCTGGCAATTACATGTAAACAGAATGGTGATTCAAATTCGTAAAAACTGGATGATTGTATTGGTACTGTTATTGGTTAGTCTTTTCGGCCCCTTTATTTTCTCCTATGCCGGCCGAACCGCTGCTTTTGTATGGATTATTCCTTTGTCTGCTTTTTTTGCCAATTTTTTTTTGTACCCTAAAAAAACAGGGTTGCCCAATTTGTTTTTTTGGCTGGCTTTATTATTGATTTTCCACAATAACTGGTTATTGGGTAAAATTTAGCGACTTCTTAGCGTAGGCAATTGTAAATTTGCAACAACTGAAATGCAAAGCCCAAATACCCATCCATTTTTGGGAAGAAAGCAAAAAGCATTTCATTTCAATATTTAATAAAACGATAGTATGAAATTTGGCGTTGTTGTTTTTCCGGGATCAAACTGCGACAGAGATATGCAGGATGCATTGCAGGATGATTTGAATAAAGAAGTGGTGATGCTTTGGCATAAAGACAAAGATCTGAGCATGTTTACTATGGATGACTGTATTGTTTTACCGGGAGGATTCTCCTACGGTGATTATCTTCGCTGCGGCGCCATTGCACGTTTTAGTCCAATGATGGAAAGCGTGGTACAATTCGCCAATAAAGGCGGAAAGGTGTTGGGCGTTTGTAATGGATTTCAAATTTTATGCGAAAGTGGGCTGTTACCCGGCGTTTTGTTGCAAAATATGCACCAGCAATACATTTGCAAAAATGTTATGATTACCAATGGTACAGAAGTATTTACTATACCCATAGCCCATGGCGATGGCAGGTATTATGCATCGAACGAGGTACTGGAAAGTTTGCTGGAAAATGATCAAATTCTGTTTCGGTATTGTGATGTAGCAGGAAATGTGGTGGCTGCCGCCAATCCCAATGGGGCACTACATAACATTGCCGGCATCCGAAATGCCCGAGGAAACGTTTTTGGTATGATGCCGCATCCGGAAAGAGCCAGCTCACCTTTATTGGGGAATACCGATGGTAAAAAAATATTTGCATTATTAGGTTTGGCATCCTAATGGTTCAGACAACATTGCAGAAAAATTTTACATCTTGTGGATTGTAATTAATTGAATCAAAAATAAAATCAGTATGAAAAAATTATTGGCTTTTTTAGTGTTTGGAATGTATTTTTCAGTTGCACATGCACAAATTAAAGACCCTGTGAGTTGGAAATATGCTGCCGTAAAAAAAAGTGCTGATACCTATGAAGTGGTTATTACGGCTTCTGTTGAAAAGCCCTGGCATATTTATTCTCAAAACACCGGTGCAGGTGGCCCTGTTCCTACCAGTTTTTCTTTTAAGAAAAATCCCCTGGTTTCGGTAGAAGGCAAAACCATAGAATTGGGCAAACTGCAAAAAGTGTACGATAATAATTTTAAAACTGAAGTATTGTATTATTCCGGCCAGGTTGTTTTTAAGCAATTGGTAAAAGTGAGGGGTAACGTTAAAACCAATATTTCCGGTACGGTGGAATATATGGTTTGTGACGATCAGCAATGTTTACCACCTACTAAAAAGTCATTCGATGTAAAATTATAAGCGTATTTAATTGCCACTTTCTTCAACAATGAAAGAGAGAGGGTGGTTGTAGTAATTCCATCCATCTAAATTAAAGGCTTTAATTTAAAATTTTGTATATAATATAGCTTATTACTCAATAAACTGTTCCATGAAGTACTTTTTATCCTCTTTATTATTCCTATTTTGTTTTGTACCCTTACTTCATGCACAGCAATCTGTTCGATTTTCCTATCTGGCTGAACGATTAACCGATACTTCAGGCGTGTTACAAATACATTTAAAAAGTTCTGACAGTACTTCTTTTTTTGCTGCTGAGCAGTCAGCTGCCGATAATCCCTTTACGGCACAATTACATGTTGCCGGTAAAGATTCAATGGTAGCTATTCATCGGGTTACTGCCATTGGCAAGCCCATGGTGGAAAAAGACAATGGTGAACATACACTGACCCTTTATCCTGACAGTGTTACTTTTGTGTATCCGCTTCATTTAAATAAGGATAGTAGCACTATTAAAGGAACTTTTGTTTGGTTAGGCAGAAAAGGAGATGATTACCCCAGTAATGAAGAAAAGTTTGTAGTGCATTTGCCGGCTGTGGTTAGTGCAGCCAATACTTCGGAAAATGTACCGGTTGCAGACCAAACAGTATGGTCGGTGTTTCTGCTCACTTTTGGTGCAGGATTATTAGCCATTATTACGCCCTGCGTTTTCCCATTAATTCCGGTTACTGTAAGCTTCTTCCTAAAACGCAGTAAAACAAGAACTGAAGGTATCCGCAATGCTGTTTGGTATTCCATTTCTATCATCGCCATTTATACCATACCTACTTTATTACTCACCCTCATTTTTGGTGATACAGTATTATATACCATTTCAACTTCAGCTATTACCAATTTATTATTTTTTGTCATATTTATTGTTTTTTCCATTTCATTTTTTGGTGCATTTGAGCTGAACCTGCCCAGCAGTTGGGCCAATAAAGCCGATCAAAAAGCCGGAAAAGGCGGACTGTCCGGTATCTTCTTCATGGCTTT
>JAKAKY010000074.1 GCA_021824365.1 Bacteroidota bacterium
GTGGAACTATTGCCTGTTACACAATTAGAGTATGCTATCCAAAACGGTTTCATCAATCAGCATACACTTTATTTTAATAATTTGGTTGCCAACAAAAAAGAGTTGCTGGAAAACTGGATAATACCTGCCGGTAAAAGCTGGCTCGGCAAACGTTTTTTTAACCTTCAACCGGCTTCAGAATGATGTATCAGGTATATGGTATTCCCAATTGCAATACAGTAAAAAAAGCATTAGACTGGCTTTCTCAACACCAGGTGCCCTACAGTTTTCATAATTTAAAAAAAGAGGGCATTACAACAGCCGTTTTAAAAGAATGGAGCAGCCAGGCAGGCTGGAACGTTTTATTGAATAAACAAGGCACTACCTGGAAAAAATTAGATGCACAAATACAGGAAACCGTTACAACAGAACAAAAAGCAATTACCTTAATGCAACAATCGGTTAGTATTATTAAGCGACCTGTGATTGTGAAAGAAGGTACCGTAGTAGTTGTAGGATTCAACGAACCGCTTTATCAGAAAATTTTCAAGTCAAAAAAATAGCGCCCCCATTCTTTGATGCAAAAATGGAAGCGCTTGAATGAAACTGCCTATTACTTAATTACTTCTTCTAACTTTTCTTTCAGTTGTTCACTGCGCAATCCTCTGGCTATGATAATTCCATTGGGATCAATCAACATATTATCCGGAATAGATTCAATATGGTATAAACGTGCTACTGCATTATTCCAAAATTGCAAATCGCTTACATGTGTCCAGGTTAAACCATCATCATGAATCGCTTTTAACCAGTTATTTTTTTGTTGATCTAACGATACGCCTAAAATGGTAAAATTCTTATTTTTAAATTCGTTGTAAACGGCCACAACATTGGGGTTTTCCATTCTACAAGGTCTACACCAACTGGCCCAAAAATCTACTAACACATATTTGCCTTTGAACGATGCCAGGGATACGGGCTGATTAGCTGTATCATTTTGGGTAAAATCAATCGCCTTTGTACCTACTGCACCCACTTTTGCTGCAGCTACTGTTTGTGCAATTAATCTTCCATAAAAGCTCTCTTTTGCAGCAGGCGCCAATTGGTTGTATTTATGTTCTAATTCATCAGCACCTGAAAACAGTGGATTAACGGCATATACCACAAATGCACTTACCTGTGATGCCGGTTTTTGTTTGATAAAAGTATCTACCTGCCTTATCACCACATTTTTGTATACACCGAATGAAGTAATAAGTGAATCGCGTTTTTCGCCGGGCTTCTCGGCATTAATGGCGGCTACTAATTTGGCTAATTTGTCCTTGATGGGATTAAATCCTTTTAGATAATCAACATAATCGTTTTGCAAAGCAGATCCCGTAAAAACCAAGTCTTTTAAATGCTTTACATCGCCATTTATAAAAACCTGATCGTTCTGCATAAATACCTCAGGTGTTTCATTATAGCCAATAAAATTGAGTTGGTAAATATCGGCGTTCTCCAGATTGCCTTTTAAATTAAATCTGCCATTCTTTGCATAATCTTCGGCAATCGATTTGCCGGTGGCACCACTTACCAAATAAACCAGCGTGCTATCTTTCAATCCTTTTACATCTCCCTTTATCACAAATCCTTTTTGTGCAACAACACTAAAGGGTAACAACAGCAATAAAATTAGTTTTTGCATAAATACGTTTTATTTTAAAATTCATTTTGATAAACCCACAGAAAATATGGTATTGGCTGTAATTTATTGTGCATGCCTATCCTGCAATATTTTAATTACATCGTTCAATGAATATTTTTTTGCTGCCAACAGTACCAAATAATGAAATAACAAATCGGCTGATTCGTTTAAAAATAAGGTTTCATTATTATCTTTTGCCTCAATAACTAATTCCACAGCCTCTTCACCCACTTTTTGTGCCACTTTATTAATGCCTTTTTGCATTAAACTTGCCACATAAGAATTTTCCGGTGAAGCTTTACTGCGTAAACGAATTACTTCTTCTAAATACAACAGAAAATTATCGGAATGATTTTTTTCACTCCAACACGTATCTGCCCCGGTGTGGCAAACCGGGCCATGTGGTATCACTTTTATTAACAAAGTATCATTATCACAATCGGGTGTAATACTTTTAACATCTAAAAAATGACCACTCTCCTCACCTTTTGTCCACAGCCGTTGCCTGCTTCTGCTATAAAAACTAACTCTACCGGTTTGTTCGGTTTTAAGGTAAGCTTCTTCATTCATAAAGCCAAGCATTAACACTTTCAGGGTATTGTAATCTTGTATTACTACTGGTACTAAACCATCACTGTATTTTTTAAAATCTATTTGCATGTGGTATGTATCTTAATCAATCATTTTAACTGTTTGCAAAATTACCTATAAAAAAGGTGCTGAAATCAATAAAGGTTGAAATAATGCTTTAATTTTTCTTTTCTAAAACATAGATCACTGAACTACAGTTTTTTGCATTCTGCCACATATTGAAAGTGGAGCGTATGCCCACCCAACCTGCCTTTAATAAGCTGGTTTTCCCACTTTTATATTGTTCACTTAACAATGCCACATAAAAACTATCGAAGGGCATTGAGCGGTACTGCTGAATTTTAAAATGATGTTGGGCAGCTAAAGCAGCCATACTCTCCGGCGAAAAGTGATATAAATGGCGTGGCACATCATAGGCAGCCCAATATTGTTGATAAAATGCAGCATCAAAAGAGGTATAATTAGGCACTGCAATCACTAATTTGCCATTAGGAGTTAATGACTGATTAAAAACTTTCATATAACCATGCAAATCGTGCACATGCTCTAACACATGCCAAAGAGTAATCATTTGAAACGATGCCTGTTTAATTTCGTTCAAATATTCAGGTAAATGAAAATGCAAATTATATTTTGAAGCTGCTATATTTCTTGCACCAGCATCTGCTTCAACACCACTTACCTGCCAGCCTGACTGTTGCATGGTATGTGCAAATGCCCCAGTACCGGCACCAACATCTAAAATAGTTTTATTGATGCTGCCACCTATTTGCTCAATGAATTTTCGTTTGCGCTTTAAAGTAACAGAACGCACCCAATGATATAATACATTGATGATCCCTTTTTTGGTATCACTATGCGAAATATAATTTTCTGATTGATAATAAGCACCGATATTCAAAAAATCGGGTACATCTTGTGTAAACCGACCTTTGCATTGATGACATTGCCATATCGGAAAAAGTGCATGCGATACCGTGTAATCTTCTGCAGAAAAAATGGGTTCAATGTTGGTGCTGTTACAAATAGGACAAAGGGTATAGTGTATGTTGTGATTCATTCCATTTAAAATTACAAAAAGGCAATCAATGAGGCCACCAATCCAATTACAGTTAAAATAATGGCATAAATCCACCAATTATCTTTTGTTTCATTTTCAGCAGGTACTTCTTCATTTGCCGTTACATTTTCAACAGCAGGAATTGTGTCTGAAATTGAAACCGGTTCTGAGTTGGAAGTGCTTGCGGCAGGGGTAAGTTGCATGTGTTGAAAGGATATATTTTTTGAAAACTGATTATTTTGACTTACGGGCCTGAAAAACACTTCACCATCAGGATTTAAGAGTAAAGTGCCAATACCTGGTAACAAAGCCCCCCCCTGCTGCAATTGCTCTCTCAATTGGTACGAAAATTCAGTGAACTGCTGAATGGCGGCTACTTCTGTTATATTTAATTGTTGAGCAACCGTGCGGTAAAAATGATGATCAGCTTCCATGGTTTCAGGAACAAAACTTATTTGCTGCACAGGTGGGTGTACAGTTTTTTGTTCCCAATCTACCTCAGGTGCAGTTCTTACTAATTGAAAAGAACCAATACCCGGGATGCCCAAACGCTGGTGTACCAATAAATATGGAAACAAAAGCTCATTCATTTGTTTACATTAATGAAACGAATATACGATTCCTCCCAGAACATTAAAACCCAAAACCTGGTATTGATTCCACCGCTGGTATTTATTATTAAAAATATTATTGAACTGTAGCCAAATATTGAGGCGTTTACTTACGGCAAATTCGGCACCTGCATTCATGTCAATAGCAGCAGGCAATTTGCGTGAAGCAAGGGTAACGGGGTCGCGGTACTGTGAACCATCCCACAAAAATAAATCAGATTTTAAGGAAAAATCTTTGGTCAGTTGATAACGTAAGGTGCCGGTAACATCTAAAGGCAATAAACCCCATGGTTTATCATAAACCTGTTGTTGGGTATATTGTGTATAATCCATTCCTGCAATAAAAGAAAAATTTTTCTGATTGGTATAAGAAATTTCGCCATGTAAACGCAATGCCTGCAATTTGGGCTCATTTAAAACCACAAAGCCCTGCGATTTTCCTGCAGCCGTATCATTGGCAAATAAGGGCTGATTATTGATTTGTATGAAAGAAATTTTGGCCAGATAAGCAAAATGTTTGCCTGCATTGCCTTTTAGCCCTGCATATTGTTCGGTAAATTTGGTATTGAATAAAGCAGTAGGTTGTTCAATAAAAGGATTAGAAGCAGTAAGACTTTGATAAGAATTTTTATGAAAATACCCCTGCCAGCCGGCCAGCACAATTAATTGATTTTCGGCAACATTGGCCTGAAGGGTAATATCGGGCAGTAAGGAGAATTGGTTATTATCCCAACTGGGTTGAATACCTGCTTTTATTTGCACATTAGGCACTTTAAAGGATAAAGCGGGTGCAACATAAAACAAATTGTTATTAATGGTATTATCAGGCGTTTGAAGGTGTGTAATATCAGCTAAACCGGTTACCTCAAAGGTGAGCAGTTTGCCCAATGTTTTACTAATCGGTGCTTTAATTACAGTATTCATTTCATTGGCCTGACGATTATCGAAGAAAGAGGAAAATCCTATTTCGGGATGGTACGCAATGCCATAATCGTTAGGTTGGGTAGTTTCAAAACCAAAATTACCGCCAATGGCATTAAACTGTTGCTGTAACTGCTCTTTGGTAAAATTATTATTACCGGTAAAGCCGTATAAATATTGAGTACTGTTATCAAAATAAATTTTACCTGTTAATTGCTGTTGGTTCGGTAAAGCAAAAACACCGTTTGCACCAATACCTCCCTTTGCAAAATTCTGATAAGGTAAATTCCCTATTGAAGAAGTATATTTTCCATGCAATAGGATAGCCGATTTTTGCCCATCGCCCAAAGCAACACCTGCTTCTGCATAAGGAGTAGCATAATTGCCATAGCCAACTTTGATATATCTATCCTTCTTCCAATGCAGCGCTGTATCTATCATTAGTGCCAATGGTTTAATAGATACCGGATGATAGGAGAAAGTTAAATTTTGAGCCGGCACATTGTATATTAAAGGTATAACAGATACTTCTGCCGGAGCCGTTGCTGCCGTTAAATTTATTTTAGCAGCACTTCGTAATGAAGGCTTGAAAACAGAGGTTACCACAACTACTTTTGGTGCAGTGGTATCTTGTAAAGCCGAAACAGATAGTGCCGGCTTTGGTGCAGCAGTTGCCGGATTTAAAGCCTTATGAACAGTAGTAGTTGCCATTACTTTATGTGTACTTGTTTTTTTGGCAACGGTATGCTGTTTGCTTTTATTTTTTCTCTGTAAAGTGTAATGGCGGGTTGCCAGGGCGGGTTGCAGCATGCAACAAAAAGCAAGGTTGATAAGGAATATATTTAGATAATATTTTTTCATCATTATTTTACCGGTTAAATACATTACTGATTGATTTTTGATGATTTATTTTTTGCAGCCTGCACAAGCGCCAATTTTTGTACAGCTTCATTTTTTAATGCTTCAATCGTTGCGTTTTCAGCAACACTTTTAAAAGTAGCTTCGGCATTAAATAAATCATTTTCTTTAAAATAAATATCACCAAGTAACAAATAGCTGTCGGTTACCCAATAATCATACGAACCATATTTTTTAATCACTTCAAAAGCAGCTTTTTCAGCAGCAGGCAATTGGTTTTGAAGGTATAATATTTGTGCAATACGGTACTGTGCTTCTGCACTAAATTCAGATTTGCCCAATTTTATTACCTGTTGATAGGCGTTTGCGGCATCTGTTAAAGCACTATCGGCCTGAAAATTTTTTGCAACAATCATGTTGGCCATCATTCGGTCATCTTCTGCCGCTCCTTTCTCCTCAAGTATGTCTTGTGCATTGGCTACTGCATCTTTCCACTGTTGCAATTTATATTGGCAGCGCAACAAACCGCGCATCGCTTCTAATTTGGTTTCCTGTTGGGTAGCAATTGATTTTAGTTGTTGATAATAAGTAGCAGCAGTGGTATAATTTTTCTTATCAAAATAGGCAATACGAGCACATTGCAGCACACTTCTTTCTGCATAAATATTGGGTGCTTTAGCTGCTACGGCTGCATAATAGGCAAAAGCTTTTTGCGGGTCTTTATTGGCCAAATAAATTTCAGCAGTAAAATAATTGGCTTCTATGTTATACTGGCCATCCGAAAATTTTGCAAGATAATTTGTATAGCCCTTCAGCGCTGATGTAAAATTACCAGCATTGTATGCTAATTGTGCAGAACGGAAGGTTAATGAATCCTCTTCACTATACGATACCGGCTTGCCGTTTTGTTTCATAAATGCAACAAAAGCATCGGGCTGGTGATTTTCTAAAAATATATTTCTAATATATTCTATCGCTTCATCACTCTCCGGCGAATTGGGATAGTGTGAAACCAATTGGGTAAACTGCTGTAATGCCTGGTTGTTTTCATTCAGATTAAACGTACAAACGCCTAATTTTAAAAACACTTTGGGCCATATAGCAGCAGCATCGTTATTTTGTAAAATGGATTGCAAATATGGAATAGCTGCACTGAAATTTTCAGATGCCATATACGTATTGGCAATTTCAAAATTGGCTTCATTGGCAAAATCGGAATGTGGATATTGTTTCACTAAGCTTTGCAATAAGCTAATTTTTTCGCTGTTTTTATTATAAGCGCCGGCAATAATCGCTTTTTGATACAGGGCATAATCGGCCCCCCTGGTATTCATATCAATCACCTTATCATAAATAAAAAGCGCCTGCTTGTAATTTCTATTCATAAAATAGCAATCACCGGAACGGATATATGCATCTAATTGAATGGGTGTTGGATTATATGAAATATTTTTTGCTACCTGCTGAAAGTTAGCAAGCGCCTCATTGTATAACTCTTTCTTCAATAAAGCATATCCTAAATTATAATGCGCATTCACCTGATTTACCTCACCTAATACCACCGGGTTTTTTAAATAGGCATTATCGTATTGTATGGCCTGATCAATATTGCCGTTTCTATAAGCAATTTCACCTTTCCAGAAATAAGCATAAGGCAACTGTGTTTCATTATACGGTACCTGTAAAATGCGGGTAAGCAAGGCATCTGCTTCATGGGTATGCTGATCATTCAGCAATTCTACTGCCCTTCCATATAAAATGCGTGGATATATTTTTTTTACGCTTTCGCTTCGTGCAGGCAAACTTTCAAACAATAATAAGGCATCTTTATAATTACTGGTATTGGCTAAAACACTTACTTCAATTTCTTTTGCTTCCTGAATATAGGGCGATGAAGGATAGTTATTGATAAAATTTTCTAATTCGCGCTGTGCAATATCAAAATATCCTAACTCATAACTCAATTTGGCATAATTGAACAGGGAAACCTGCTTTTGAGTGGGATTGACATTGTTGGTAGCACAAAATAAAAAAGCATTTCTGGCATTGGCTTTCTGGCCTGTTTTTAAATAAGCATCGGCCAATAAATACATACTGTTTTGAGCCAGTGAATCTTCTTTACCTCCTAATTGTTTAAACCCCGGAATACTTTGTTGATAGTTTCCTACTGCATAATAGCAATAAGATAGTTCATAAACATCTTCACGGTTAGGCGTTGGCGTAGCATTTATATAAGCTTCTAAATAATGACTGGCTCTTGCATAATTTTTTTTATCAAAATACAAATGCCCAATCAATTGTTTTAATGGTAATTCATAATACTGATTTCCTGATAGTAATGCAGCTTCAGCATATAACAACGATTTATCATAATTACCCTGAAAATAATATATTTCGGCAATATAAAACGGAACAATATTTTTATAGGTTCTATCTTTTTCAACAATGGTAAAAGCCTGTAATGCAGTAGCATAATTTTTGTCATAAAAACAAATAAAGCCATAATAATAGTTGGCATCAATATAATTGAGATCGGTTTTTATTTGCCGAATCACATCAAACAAAGATTTGGCTTCTTTAAATTTTTGTAGAGTAAAATATGCATATGCCATATGAAACTTCAGCGTAGAAATCTGATTATTGCTTAAATTATCTATTCCTGCTTTTTGATAGTAAGTAAGTGCATCCGTATAATTTTTTTGTTCAAAAAAATATTCCGCCAAATAAAAACTCATCATTTGAACCAGTGATGCATTGGTTTCTAAGCTAACAAATTCTATTGCCTTATTAGCAGCGCCTTCATTTTTTAAATGCAATTCACAAACAATGATGTAAAATTTTATCTGTTCCCGTATGGTAGCATCCATCAATGTAGTTCCATATTCCGGTTGCTGCAAATTTTTAAAAACAGGATACGCTAAACTATATTCATTATTTTGAAAATATTCTTTAGCCTGTTTAAATTGAGCGGTGGGATCGTTATTCATTTTAGTTGCCTGTGCATTTATTGTGCATGAGGCCAGGGTAAACAACAGAAACAAAGTATATTTTTTTATTAAGTGCATATGTAGGTAACGTGTATGATGAACAAGGATTATGTAATGAATCTTAAATAAAAGTAAAATCAGCCTAAAGTTAGCATCCACATTTTGTAACCAAATACCATTCCATAATTTGTGGATAAAGAGTAAAGCTTAATACCTTTACCAACAAATTTTTAAAAAATGTATGAAAGCAGCACACAAATAAGGGTTAGATATGCAGAAACAGACCAAATGAATGTAGTATATCATGGCAATTATGTGCAATATTTTGAAGTTGGCAGAACAGAAAGTATCAGGCAATTGGGATTTACTTATAAAGACATGGAGGCCATGGGGATCATTATGCCCGTTGTTGAAGTGCACGCCAAATACTTAAGGCCCGCACATTACGATGACCTACTGACCATTAAAACCATTTTAAAAGAATTACCTGCCCATCATAAAATTGAATTTCATCAGGAAATTTATAACCTAAGCAATAAATTGATTACAGTTGGGCGGGTTGTGCTATATTTTATCGATGCCAAAACAAAAGAAAAAACAACCATGCCCAAACATTTGTATGAAAAATTAGCTGTGTTTTTTAACCATTAAATTTTGTTGATTCATCATACCTACACTTCAATGCTTACATTTTACATCCGACGCAATAGTAAAAAAGAAAATGATTGTCATTTTTTTACTATTTACTGTTTTATTTTGCATGCAATTTGAAATTTATGGATACTGTTTCAGCATCAATTATTACCATTGGCGATGAGTTGTTAATTGGACAAGTTATTGATACCAATAGTGCCTGGATGGCACAGGAATTAAATAAAATTGGCATACCCGTTCATCGCAGAGTAGCTGTAGGCGATAAATGGGACGAAATTTGGAATGCATTGAACCAGGAAAGTGCAGCATCTAACATAGTTTTAATTACAGGAGGCCTCGGGCCCACTTCTGATGATATTACCAAACCACTGCTTTGCGAATATTTTGGCGGGAAGTTAATACTGCACCAACCGACATTAGAACATGTTACTTGTTTATTTGAACATGTTTTTAAAAAAGGCCTTCCTTTAGCAGAAAGAAACATCAAACAAGCCGAAGTGCCCGACAATTGTACTATATTAAAAAACGAACTGGGTACTGCACCCGGTATGTTATTTGAAAAAAATGGCTGTTTGTTTTTCTCATTACCCGGTGTACCACACGAAATGCAGAGTTTAATAAAAAACGAGGTCATTCCATTATTACAAAATAGGTTTAATACAGGTTGTATTGAGCATAGAACGCTCTTAACAGCAGGTATTGGTGAATCAATGTTGGCTGACAGGCTGGTTAATTTTGAAGTTAACTTACCCCAAAATGTATCATTAGCTTATTTACCCAATTATGGTATGGTGCGTTTACGATTAACCATGTTCGGAGAAAAGACCAATGAGGTAAATGATACCATCAACCAACAATTTTCTAAGCTACAATCATTAGTAAAAGATGTAATGATAACCGATAATGATGAGCCGTTAGAAGCAGTGATTGGCCGCCTATTAAGTGAACAAAAGAAAACCATTGCCACTGCCGAAAGCTGTACAGGAGGATATATTTCACATTTAATTACTTCCATAGCCGGCTCCTCTGCCTATTATGAAGGCAGCATCATCAGCTATTCGTATGAAGTAAAAGAAAAAATATTGCATGTTAACAAAACAACCTTAGAAAAATATGGCGCAGTAAGCGAAGAGGTGGTAACAGAAATGGTTAACAATGCATTGGAAATGATGCAAACAGATTATGCTATTGCCGTAAGTGGTATTATGGGCCCCGCTGGCGGCACGCCTGATAAACCGGTCGGCTCTGTTTGGATAGCAGTAGCCGGAAAAGAACGCTTAATTACCAAAAAAATGCAATTTAGATTTAACAGGCAGCGTAATATTCAGCTTACTGCCGCTAATGCACTGCTTTTAATGCATCAATTATTAACGGATTAATGTTTGAAAAGCACTATTAAATTATTGGGATTAGCCAAAAAACCTTCGTATGTACCATTGTAAAATACTATTTTTGACACGGAAAACGATAAATTAATTGGGTTGCTGCCACTCATGTTTACATAACAATTTTTCAGGAACACCCTTTCACAAAAAAATAATTTTATGGCCTTAGCAGATTTAGTGATGCCCAAAATGGGTGAAAGTATTATGGAAGCCACCATTTTACGCTGGCACAAAAAAGCAGGTGATTTTGTGCAACAGGATGAAACCATCTTAGATATTGCTACTGATAAAGTAGATAGTGAAGTACCCAGCACTGTATCAGGCATTATTAAAGAAATTTTATATAATGTAAATGATGTGGTTCCTGTAGGAGCTATTTTAGCCAAAATTGAAGTAGCCGATACTGCCGGAAACAGTGAACCACCAAAACCGGAATCACCCGCTGCACCAAAGCCCGAAACCGGTACCATGCAGGTTACTGCTAATGGTATTTACAAACCCTTAGAACCTGCCATTCAGCAAGAAGAGGCGATAACTGTACCTTATACACCTGCTTTAGCAACAAATACTGCTACTACCGGCAATAACCGTTTTTATTCCCCATTGGTACTAAATATTGCCAATAGTGAAGGAATTAGCATGGCAGAATTAGAAAATATTCCGGGAACCGGTGCTGAAGGCAGGGTTTCAAAAAAAGATATTTTACAATATTTAGCCGATAAAAAATCAGGAAAAATTGCTACGCCCCCTCCCTCTGTTGCTCCGGCAGCGCCTGTACCTGTTAAAACCATTGTTCAGGAAAATGCACCAGCACCGGTTCAGGCTTCGGTTGAAATTACACAACAAAATGTTGAAATTATAGAAATGGACAGGATGCGCAAACTGATTGCCAAACACATGGTAGACAGTAAGCATATTAGTCCGCACGTTACCAGCTTTACAGAAGCCGATGTGACCAATATGGTACTATGGCGCAATAAAATAAAAGATAATTTTGAAAAGGTAGAAGGCACCAAAATTACTTTTACACCTATGTTTATAGAATGTATCGTAAAAGTGCTGAAACGCTTTCCTATCATTAACAGCTCGGTAGAAGGCGATCGAATCATCATAAAAAAATATTTTAATATTGGAATGGCTACTGCCCTACCCAATGGCAACCTGATAGTGCCGGTAATCAAGAATGCCGAAAACCTAAGTTTGGTTAGTTTGACCAAAGCCGTAAACAATTTAGCGGATAATGCCAGGAACAATAAACTAAAACCGGATGATACGCAGGGAGGTACATTTACTTTAACCAATGTGGGTACATTTGGCAGTTTAATGGGAACACCTATTATTAGTCAGCCTCAGGTAGCCATTTTGGCCGTTGGTGCCATTAAAAAAAGGCCGGTAGTAATTGAAACCGAAAAGGGTGATTATATTGGCATTCGCCACATGATGTATTTATCTATGAGTTATGACCATCGCATAATTGATGGCAGTATCGGGGCCAGTTTTTTACATGAAGTAGCTAAAGAGTTTGAAGCATGGGATGTGAATCGGGAATTGAAATTAGTGGTGCAGGAGCACTATATTGATTAATTTGCTTTCACCTTTTAAAACTAAAATATAAGCGGCTGCACCGAAATGGAATAGCCGCTTTTTGATGAAGTATCATTACAACTGCAAACAGCATTAGTTGATTTCTAAACCCCAATCTCTGCCTTTTAAAACGGCGGGTATCCCTTCAGTTAGCCATTTGGCTGGTTTATCGCCTTTTAACTGCCAGTCAAAAAATTGTTGTTCTCTTATTTGAATGTCTTTTCTGTTGCGGCGTTCTACCAAATTATGCGCTTCGCCATTGTATACCAATAACCAAACAGGTTTATTTAACCTGCGCATAGCAGTATAAAATTCAATGCCCTGATACCAGGGTACGGCACCATCTGCATCATTGCTCATAATCACCAAAGGCGTTTGTATTTTTTTGAGGTGAAATAAGGGTGAATTTTCTATATACAAATCAGGCCTTTGCCAAATATCGGCACCAATTCTGCTTTGTGTTTTTTCATACTGAAACTGACGGTTTACACCGGTTTCCCAGCGAATGCCTCCATATGCACTAAACATATTTACCACCGGGGCCCCCGCCCATGCCGCTCTAAACAAATGGGTCCGGGTAATTACATAAGCAGTTTGATAACCTCCCCAACTTTGTCCCTGAATACCTATCCTGGTGCTATCTACATACCCCAATTTTACAACCGCTCTGGTTCCACTCACAATATAATCATATGCACTTTCTCCGGGGTGCCCTGTTCTATACCAAATATCCGGCACAAAAACAATGTAACCCCTGCTTACATAAAATGAAATATTTAAACGGGATGGGGTTGGTGTAGGCGGTATATAATTATATAAGGTTTGATTAT